>CACYBP010000082.1 GCA_902772625.1 Oscillospiraceae bacterium | reverse complement strand
GGATTTTTATCGATAGCATCTATCATAGAAAAGGGTATGGCATTCGTCTGATGGAATGCATAGAAAAGGCTTTTCCATGTGCTGCTGCGTTCAATCTGGATACCCCAAGTTGGAATAAGCGGACAAATACTTTTTACAAAAGATTAGGCTATCGGATCCTTAAGGTTGAGGACGGATTCGTCTTTTACCAGAAAAGAAAAAGCGAACCCGATACCCTTCTAAATTGCACATAAAGCAAGCTTCCGGTTTGTCGGGGAGCCCTTATGCTGTCCGCATTGATAGCGAGCATCGGATTTTGCTCCCCAAATCCCAGATCCACAGCCTTCCGGCCTGTGGACCCTCTCAGGGTGTGCCGCCCTATGCCCCTGCAAAGAACAAGTATATTAACGCAAGGAGATGATGATTAACCGTTACGATCACGCCGATACAGCAACAAACACTATTCAATTTAGATACAAAGGCCGCCTTGGGGCACCTTCCTTACGGAGGGTGCTGCCCCAAGGCGCCTCCCTCTTTTTTCGCCTTGATGGAGACTTCCTGCCCGGGGGAGATTATAGAGAGCCTCCCTTCCCGGAAACCGGGACGCGTGAAAAGAAAAACCCCGGGAACGGCCGAAGCCGCTCCCGGGCGTTTTTTATATTGGGATCATTTTTATTAGCCGACCCTGGGAACTGGGAAAGCGCACGGGCGAAGTGCGGCCCGGAGCGCGGGAAGGATCAGGCCTTTTCGGCAGAAGTCTTCTTAAGGAGATCCTTCAGATTCTTGGGCTGGATCAGGCCTTTTCGGCAGGAGCCTTCCTAAGGAGATCCTTCAGATTCTTGGGCTGGATCAGGCCTTTTCGGCAGAAGCCTTCTTAAGGAGATCCTTCAGCTTCTTGGGCTGGATCAGGCCTTTTCGGCAGAAGTCTTCTTAAGGAGATCCTTCAGATTCTCGGGCTGGATCAGGCCTTTTCGGCAGGAGCCTTCTTAAGCAGATCCTTCAGCTTCTTGGGCTGGATCAGGCCTTTTCTGCAGAAGCCTTCTTGAAGAGGTCCTTCAGATCCTTGGGCTCCATTCCGAAGAGCCCCAGGTTCACGTAGAGCACCGAGACCATCGGCCCCAGAAGCGCCGCGTGGAAGAGGATCGCGGAGAGACGGCCGAGGAGAGCCGGGAAGGAGAAGGAGAGGATGGACACGAATTCCAGCAGCGAGGCCAGAAGGCCGAGCAGGACCACCAGCACCGAGACGCCGCCGAGGATCATGACCGCGAGCTTTTCCTTGCCCTTGAGCTTGTCCTTGAAGAAGAACGCGAGGAGGCAGGCGATACCGGCGAGGCAGAAGAGGATCCCCGCGAGGAGCCAGAAGATATCGGGCAGGATATACCGGAAGGGCATGCTGTAACGAATGCCGTCAACGATCGCCTTGATCGAACTGATGAAGGTGATCAGGCCGAGCACGACCCGCGGGATCGCGACGATAAAGGGATACTTTTTGGTGGCGGGGATGAAGAAGACCACCGCTCCGGCGATCAGGAAAAGGCCGGTGAAGATCCGGTTCGCGGAAAAGACGGAGCGGAGCCCGGACAGAAAACCGCCGCTGACGATATTGCTGATGAGCAGGAGCAAAGAGGAGACGAGTCCGAGCACCACGCCGACGGCGGCGATGATGCCGAAGATCCTCGGCCAGCCGGCGCCTGCTTCGGGCTTGGCTTTTGCGGCGGCTTTCGTGGGGGCTTCGGCCGCGGCAGGGGTGACAGGGGTGGCTTCCGGATGCAGATTCGCGCCGCACTTCAGACAGAAGCGCCCGTCGTCCGCATTCTGTGTGCCGCATTTGGGACAGAACATGGTCATTTCTCCTTTGTAACGAATTCGGAGACCGCCGTTCGTTTTCTGCGTCTCCCGTCCCTTTCGGGGACTCTGCTTCTTCTATGATAACACCGGACGCGGCCGTTGTCAACCGCGCAAGGCGGGACTCGGGGGACAAAAAGAGCGAAAAACCCGGGCGCCCCGAAGCTTTTCCCCCGGAGGGACGCGGACCGGAAGCCTGCCCTTCTTTCTTTACAAAAAGGCCCTACGCGTGTATAATAGCGGGGAGGAGAGGCTTTCGGGCTTCTCCGGGAAAGGAGGCGCAGCCGTGCTTTTCAAAGAGCTTGACAAGCTGAAACGAAGCGCCATAATGTCCGGGATCATCCTGATGTCCATCGGATTCTTTTTTCTGATCATGCCGGTGGAGTACGTCCCCTATCTGGGGTTTGCGCTGGGATTTCTGCTTCTGGTGCTTTTTACTCTGTCGGTATTTCTCTTCCTCGGCAGCAAGAAGGCCCTGATCCATTACGTCATGCTGTCTCTGGGGCTGATCGCGGGACTCTTCGGTACGGCGCTTTTGTTCTTCGATTCGCTTTTTATCCGCGTCCTCTTCCTCGCGGTGGGGGTGGTCCCCATTATCGCGGGGCTTTACGGCATCTGGCACGCGCTGTTCTTCGCCCGCTTTTCCCGCCGGAAGGGCTGGTGGGTGCTGATCCTGCTGGCCGTGCTGATGATCCTTTTCGGCACCGCCGTCTTTTTCACGCCCTGGGCCGCGGATACCGGCGCCACCGTAAAGGTCATCGGCGGCACCATGCTCTTTTCCGCTCTGGTCAGCGCGCTCAGACTGATCTGGGTCTGGCCGATCCGGCATGAGGAGGAGTGAGAAAGTCATGAAAAAGCCTGTTAAGAAAAGACCTGCCGAAAAGAAAAGACGCACCCTGCAGAAGGGACGCTCCGCCGAGATCTTCGGCGTTTTCGCCAAGCATAAATTCTACGTGAACGGCTTTACGCCGGAGGAAATGAAGACCACGCTGGAGGATCTCGGTCCCACCTACGTCAAGATCGGTCAGATCATGTCCAGCCGCACCGACCTGCTCCCCGAGGCCTACTGCCGGGAGCTTTCGGGTCTTCGCGCCCGGGTCAATCCCCTGGATCCCGCGGTGGCCCGCAGCGTGATCGAGCGGGAGACCGGGAAAAAGATCGACGAGCTCTTCCGGGAATTCCGGGACGAGCCCCTCGGCTCGGCCTCCATCGCCCAGGCGCACTACGCCGTGACCAGGGACGGGACCCCGGTGGTGGTGAAGGTGCAAAGGCCGCTGGTGGCCGAGACCATGCGGGAGGATTTCGTTCTGCTCAAAAAGATCGCCTCGCTGGTCAACGTCACCCGCGACACCGAAAGCCTTTCGGATCTGGTGGATCTGAAATCGGTGATCCGGGAGCTGGAAAAGGTCACCGAAGAGGAACTGGATTTCCGCGTGGAGGCCGCCAACGCGCGGCTTTTCCGCGAAAACTGCATCGAGGATCCCGCGGTGGTCTCCTGCCCCGGGATCATCGACGGGATGTCCACCGAAAAGATCCTGACCATGACCTACGTGGACGGCTATCCGGTGGGGGACGGCGAGCGCATCGAGCGCGACGGGTATGACCGCGTGGCCGTGGGGAAGGCCATTCTGGAGAATTATATGCACCAGGTCCTGGACGTCGGGATCTTCCATGGGGATCCGCACCCGGGCAACATCCTCTTTGCCGGGGGAGTCCCCACCTGGATCGATTTCGGCATGATCGGCCGGGTCAGCGAGCAGTATCTTTCCACCTTCCAGGATATTGTCTTCGCCCTTCTGGAAAAGGACGCGGAGGAATTGACCAACGCGGCGCTGAATATCGGGATCGCGCCGAAGACCCTCAACAAGGCCCGCCTCGTCGAGGACGTGGAGGCCTTCGTGGACAAATACACCTCGGTAAAAGACCTCGCGCGGCTGGACGTCAGCGCGGCGCTCACCGATCTGATCGACGTCATGAACGCCCATCACATCTCCATGCCCGGGGAATACACCATGCTGATGCGAAGCCTCGTGACCATCGAGGGCACCATGGAGACCCTGTGCCCCGAGCTGGATCTCTTCGATTTTCTGGCAAAAAAGATGATCAGGCGGGCCCGCGAGGGGCTGAACCTGAAGGAAAGCCTTCTCTCCGCGGTGGAGACTTTGGCCTCCTCCGGCCGGAAGGCCGTCCGGCTTCCCGCCATGGCCTTCGGCATCCTGCGCAATCTTTCCAAGGGAAAGCTGAAGATCAATCTGGAGCTGAACGGCAACGAGGATTT
>CACYBP010000081.1 GCA_902772625.1 Oscillospiraceae bacterium | reverse complement strand
TCGCTTCTCCGGTATCTCTGGATGAGCGAGCGGTATTTCGGAAAAAACGAGGTGATCCGCGCGTCTCTCCCCGCGGGGCTTCTCGACGCCCCGATGCTCTTCTCCTACCCGGTCTCAAAGGACGGCGGGTATAAATTCCTCAATTTCGGCGACAGCGGCGTAGAATCCGATCTGAGCTTTCTTGTCGGATACGGCGTGATGCTCGGGCTTCCGGGCCCCGCCGCGCGGGCTTACGCCCGGGGCATGGAGACCGGTCTTTTCGAGGAGATCGCGGGGATCGATTTTTCGTCCTGTCAGGGTTCCCCGGAAGCGCTTCCCAAAACCGCCGTGCTCTCCTCCGGCTTCGCCCTCACGCGGGATTCCTGGAAGCCGGACGGCACCCTTCTTGCGGTGAAGAGCGGCTTCTGCTGGAACCATTCCCACAACGACGCGGGCACCTTCCTGCTTTATCACAAGGGTTCCCCCTTCTTCATCGACGGCGGCACCTGCAATTACGACAGCCCTCTCTATCACGCCTACTACTGCCAGGACGCGGCGCACAGCGTCCTGCGCTTCGGCGGAGGCGGGGCGCGGGACGAGGAGCTTTATCGGGGCACGAAATTTCCCGGAAGGATCTCCTCTTCTTTCAGTGGCCGGGATTTCGTCTTCTTCCAGGCCGACGCCGCGGGGCCCGCGGCGCACCTCTGCTCCCGGCTTTTTCGCAATTTTCTCTGGATCGAAAACCGGGTGCTCCTGATCCTTGACGACGCCTTTACCCACGCGCCCGACACGGCGGAATTCACCCTGCATTTCGACGGGGTCTATGAAGCCCGGGGAAACGAAGTGCGTTTTGAAAACGGGGAAAGCCGCGCGCGCCTGGTCTCCCATTTTCCGGAGACCGTCCTTTCCCGGAAGACCGGCCACCCCGATCACGGCGAAAACGAGGAGAAGATCTATCTTTCTCTTTCGACGAAGGAGAAAACGCGCGAGCATCTTCTGATCCATTCGCTGGAATTGGATCCGGAGGACGCCCCCGCCCGGTTCACCCGCCTCTCCTCCCCAAACGCCGAGGGGCTCCGGATGGAGCGGAACGGCCTTACGCGGGAGGTGTGGTTCAACCGCCAGGCCGACGGGCACGTGATGCACGACAATTCCAACAACCTCATCGCGGGCTTCGACACCGACGCCTATCTGCTTCTTTTCACCCGCGATCCCCGGGAAAAGACCGAGCGGGTCTTCGCCGCCGCGGCAAGCTTCCTGCGCCGGGAGGGAAAAGTCTACGCCGAAAGCTTCGCGAAAAAGAATTTTGAGGTCGTCACGTCGCTCTGAGGCCGGGAACGCGCAAAAAGGAGAAACTGCCGTGAAATCTGAGATCGAGATCCTTTCCATCGGCATGGCGCTGGTGGATTCCATCATCCGGGGCTTTGACCCCGAGCCGGTCTCCGCCACCGGATACCGGGCGGAATCGGGCACGCTCCACGTGGGCGGGGAGGCCGTGAACGAAGCCCTGGCCCTTGCCAAGCTGGGCGTGAAAACCGGGCTTCTCTGCCATCTCGGGCACGACGGCGCGGGCGACCTGATTTTCGGCGCCCTGACCGAAGCCGGGGTGGATCCCTCCCTGATCCTCCGGGACGGGGAGAGTCCGACGCCGGTCACCACCATGTTCGTTTCCCCCGACGGCACGCGCAAATCGATCACCACCGGGGCGCACCGGTATCAGTTCCATCCCGAAAAATACGCCGCGGGCTTCCCCCGGAACGGCGCGATCCTGCTCGGCTCGCTCTTCCGCGCTCCCTTCGACGATCCGGAGGTGATCCGGAGCGTCCTTCTGCACGCGAAGGAGCGCGGGAACCTGATCTTCGCCGATACCAAGCTCCCGAATTTCCGTTTTCTGACTCTTTCAGATATCGCCTCTTCCCTGCCCCTCACCGACTTCATCACCCCCAACGAGGACGAGGCCCGGTATTTCACCCAAAAAGAGACCCCCGAAGACATGGCCGACGTCTTTCTCGCCTTCGGCGCGAAGAACGTCGTGATCAAGCTCGGGAGCAAGGGCTGCTTCTTCAAAAACCGGGAGCTTTCCCTCTCGCTTCCCTCCCACGAGATCAGGGCCGTGGACGCCACCGGTGCGGGCGACAATTTCATCGCGGGCCTCGCGTCCGAGATCGTGCGCGGAAGCACGCTGGAAAGGGCGCTGCGCTTCGCCGGCGCCTGCGGCGCGATCTGCACCACCGCTCCCGGCGCGGGCACCGCGCTCCGGAACCGGGAGCAGGTGGAAAGCTTCCTCCGGGAAACGCCTCTGCGCGCCTGACCCGTTCCCGCAGCTCACTTTCAAAGGAGGCATTCTATGATCCGCACCTTCGACCCCGCCATGCTGAATTCCCCGCATTCGGCCCTTGATCTGATCCCGTTTCTCTCTCTCGCCGGGTTTCAGGCGGTCAGCCTGACCCCGGATCTTCTGGAAGATCCCCTCCGCGCCGCGAAGGCGAAAGAAGAGGCCTCTTCGCGCGGGATCGGCTTCGGGCTTTTGCCCATGCCCGCCGATTTTTACCATTGGGAGCTTTCGGACGCCGGTTTCGACCGGGCGCTGGAGGAACTGAAGCGCCGGGCGGAGATCGCCGAAAGGCTCGGGGTGAAGGCCGGTTACAACCACGTCTGGCCCGCGAGCACACGCCCCTTTGAAGAGAATTTCGCCTGGCACGTCTCGCGCGTCGCCCGGGTGGCCGGGGTCCTCCGGGAGCACGGGATCCGCTACGGGCTGGAATTCCTCGGCCCTCACGAGCTTCGCGCCTTCGCGCCTTACGGATTCCTCCATTCGCTGGAGGGGATCCTCTCGCTTGCCGACGCGGCGGGGAACGGGGTCGGCGTGGCCTTCGACACCTTCCACTGGTTCACCTCGGAGGGCGGCGACCCGAAGGATCTTGGGACCATGACCGAAAAGGCCGACCGGCTGGTCTGCGTCCATCTCAACGACGCGGTGGCGGGCGTGCCCTTTGATAGGCAGAAGGATATGGTCCGCCGCTTTCCCATGGAGACCGGCGTCATCGATTCCCGGGCGATCCTCCGGGGCTTCCGGGAGGCCGGGAGCGACGCCCTTTTTATGATCGAGCCCTTCGAGCCCGGCCGCACCCTTTTCCACGCCCTGTCCCCGGAGGAGGCCGCGCGCCGCGCCGGGGAGATCCTCCGCCG
>CACYBP010000080.1 GCA_902772625.1 Oscillospiraceae bacterium | reverse complement strand
TAGGGGACGGTCACCTCGCCCAGGGTGGCGGGATCCGACAGGATCTCCGGGGTGGCCTCGTCGGCGTAAAAGGTGACGCCGCTTCCGTTGAAGGTGAATTTGATCTCCCCCAGGGGGTAAGGCAGGGCTTCGGCCTGCAGAAGGCCCTCTTTTTCCGCCGAGAGCGCGGCGGTGAGCCTTTCATAAAGCGCCTTGCCGGCGTCGAAGCCCTCCCGGAAGAGGTCGGCCGGGCCGATCTCCCGTCCGTCCCGGAGGTCGTAATTCTTCGTGTCCACCGCGAAAAGGGTCACGCTTTCGCCCTTCACCCGGTAGGTCGATTCTTTTTTGATCAGGAGCGAAAGCCTTCCGCCGAAGTTGGCGGTCACGTGGCAGGTCACCTCCACGTGTTCCGGAATGCTCCCCTCGGGAAGCAGCCGGTCGACGCCCCACCGGTCGGGGTAAGGCGCCTTTTCCAGAGCCTCCACCGCGCCGTTGATCTCCCCGGCGAGCTTTTCCTCAAGCTCCCGGTCCCGCAGGCCTTCCAGCGTTACCGTCACCGAGGTCACCCGGCACGCGTCCACGGCGCGCACCACCGGAGTCGCCTGCACCGTCAGGGCGTTTTCGGCGTAAGAGGAGCGGGTGACCGCGTTCTTTTCACCCTCGCACCCCGCGAAAAGCGCCGGAAGGAGGGCGATCAGGACGATGGCGGGGATCAGTCTTTTCATCAGATCACGAAAGCGACGCATATCCCGCCTCCTTGCAGGCCTTCTGTCCCTCCTCGGTCAGAAGCCAGGAAATCACGGTCCGCTCTCCGCTCCCCTCCGGGGAGGAGGAGAGGATCACCGCGTAGATATCGTAGGTCAGATCGTACCGGCCGGAGGCGATCTCCCCGTCGTCGGGGGCCGCTCCCTCCAGCTTCAGGAGCCGGATGCCCCGGGCTTCCTCGGTGCCGGTGAGATAGTGCCGCCCGCCGTAGAAGATCGAGCCCCGGGAATTGCGGTAGGTGGCGGGGCGGTAGGCAAGCGAGCTTGACTCCAGCGAGAAGAGCAGAGGATCCTCTCCCTCGTTGATCACCACCTCCAGAGGCTCGCCGGAGGTCATGTCCCCTCCCATGATCTTGTCCTCCATCAGGGTGCGGTAAAAGCTTCCCTCCGGGCATTCGTAGGCCTCGATGGGGACGCTGTCGCCGCTGAGGGCGCGCCAGGAATCCACCTCTCCCCCGTAGATCTTTTTCAGATCGTCCTTGGTCAGGCTTTTCACCGGGTTTTTCTCATTCACGTAAAAGACCAGCGCGTCGCGCGCCACCGCCGTCGCCTCCAGGGAAAGGCCTTTCTCTTTTGCCTTTTTCTCCCAGGCGTCCGAGGGTCTGCCGGTCACGTAGATCAGGTCTGCCTTTCCGGAGAGCAGCGCCTCGTAGGCCTCGTCCTCGGCGGTGTGGAGGGTCTTGCGGACGGCCTCCGCCTCGCTCTGCCCGGTCAGGTACGACCGGACCGCCCGGTCGAGTCCCGCCGTCATGGCGCTGCCGCCGGTGACCGGAAAGCTCTCCTCCTCCAAAAGCGGACCCTTCTCCCCGCAGGAGGCGAGAAGAAGCAGACAGAGGAGGATCCAGATTCCGGCAAGTCGTCTTGGTTTCACGGCGCTTTTCCCCCTTCAGGTTCTCATATTTCCGGGAGTAGTATACCAGATTTTTCTCCGGGGTTCAAGTCTTTCCGTGAAAAACCGACCGGCTTTGCCGGTCGGTCCTCTGATTCGTTCAATACGCCGCGGCCTCGAGCCCCGCCTCCAGGAAGGGAGAAAGATCCCGCCGGAGGGGCGCCTTCTCGTCGAAACCGGGCGCATACTCCCTTCCCACCGACCGGTATTTCGCCCCGGTCATGGGGTTATACGGGATCAATTCCACCCGCACCCGCCCCGCGCCGGGGGAAAGAAAGGCGGCGATCCCGGAAAGATTCTCCGGGGTGTCGGTCACCCCGGGGATCAGGGGGACGCGCGCGGTAAATTTCCTCCCGCTTTTAAGGAGCCACGCAAGATTTTGAAGGATCAGCCGGTTGTCGGAGCCGGTCCATTTCTCGTGCTCCCGGGGATCGATCAGCTTCAGATCGGCGTAGATCTCCCCGATCCGGGAAAGGGCGCGGCGGAAGGTCTCAGGGGGCACCGAGGCCGAGGTCTCCACGGCCAGGCCGATCCCGGGGAGAAGCTCCGCCGTCTCCAGAATGAAGCCGGTCTGGAGCAAAGGCTCGCCCCCGGAGAAGGTGACCCCGCCCGCGGCGAGGAATTCCCGGTTCCGCAAGAGCCTCCGGGCCAGCTCTTCGGGCGTATAGAGCCTTCCCACGGCCTTCACCGCGTCCTCCGGGCAGATTTTGACGCACGCGCCGAGCCCCCGGCACTCCTCGTGACCGCAGGGGGAAAGGCACCGGCCGCAGCGCCGGCACTTTTTCAGATCCCGCGCAAGCTCCCGCCCGGGCTTCATGCCCTCGGGATTGTGGCACCAGGCGCACCGGAGCGGGCAGCCCTTCAGAAAGACGGTGGTGCGCAGCCCCGTCCCGTCGTGCAGGGCGAACTCTTTGATATCGAAAACCAGCCCGGTCATTCGTCGAATTCCTGCCGGGCGATCAGGTGATCCTGATAGGCCTTGTCCAGCTCCACGAAATACGCGCTCCATCCCCAGATCCGGACGATCAGGTTTTTGTGAAGCTCGGGGTGCTCCTGGGCCTCCAGAAGTCTTTCCCGGTTGACCGAGTTGAGCTGGAGCTGGTGGCCGCCCTTGTCCACGAAGAGCTTGACCAGCCGCGCCACCCGGTCGATCCCCTCGTCGGTGCGGAAGACCGAGGAGTGGAATTCCATGGTCAGGGGGCCGCCGTTGATGGTCTTTTCGGCGGGAAGCGCGGTGAAATCGCCGATCACCGAGAAGGGACCCGCCGATTTCGCGTAGAGCGAGGGGGAGAAATTGGTGCCGAAGGGTTCTCCCCTTCTCCGTCCGTCGGGAGAGGCGTCCAGCCCCTCCGCATGTCTCAGATAGAACATCGCCGAGCCGGTGCCCGGGCGGAAGACGCCGCCGCGCTCGTTTTTCTTTCCCTGAAGAGCCCCGGCGAAGGCGTTCATCAGAACCTCCGCCGCCTCCCGGGGGCCGGGCTCGCCGTCGCCGAGCTTGGGAAGCTCGTAGCGCACCCGGTGCAGAAGCGCGTCGTATCCCCCGAAATCCTTTTCCATGGCGTCGATCAGCTCGGCCGGGGTCAGGCTCCCTTCCTCAAAGATCAGGGTACGGATGGCGTAAAGCGAGTCGGCCGCGGTGGAAAGGCCGGTGCCGTGCACGCCGAAATTGTTGTATTTGTTCCCGAGGGAAACATCCCTTGCGCGCTCCACGCACCCGTCCATCAGGAGAGAATAGAAGGGAGCAGGCACGATATAGAGGTTTTTGACCCCCTCGACGATCTCTTCGGCCTCTTCTCTGACCGCGTTTTCCACGCATTTCAGGAAGCTTTCGTAATCCGGGGCCTTGGCCAGATCACGGTAGACCGCCTTCTGGATCGCTTTGGGATAGGAAAGCGCGCCGATGTTCACGATCTCGGCGCCCACTCCCGGCAGGATGAATTCCCAGCAGGCCGCCACGGTGTAATTCCGGGCGTCTTCTTTTTCGTATCCCAGCTTTTCCAGGGCGGGGATCACCACGTCGTCGTTGCTGTACTGCGGGAAGCCGAGCCCCGCCTTGGTCAGGCGCGTGGCCTCCAGATAGCGTTCGAAGGGCGTATCCCGCGAGACCCGGAGATTGATCTTCGGATCGATCAGCTTCAGCGCGTAAGAGGTCTCCAGGCACATCTTCGAGAGGGGATTGTAGACGTCCTTTCCCAGAGAGTCCACCCCGCCGAGCATCATCGACTGGCCGTTGTCGCCGAGCTGGACGCCGGTATAAAGATCGCTGTCCCAGTTGAAGCTTAAGAAGAAATCCTCCAGAAGGGCCGCCGCGGCGTCTTCGGTCAGCGCGCCGGAGGCGAGATCCTTTTCGAGATACGGCCACGCCCACAGATCGAAGCGCCCCGCGGTGTTGTGATATTCCCCCTCGGCCCAGAGGGCGTAATGCAGGATGCGGAAAAACTGCAGCGCCTCGTAAAAGCTGCCGGCGGGATAGTCGGGCACCCGGGAAAGCACCCGGGCAATTTCAGAAAGGCCTTCTTTTTCGGCCTCCTCCCGGTAGCGGGACGCGAGATCGCGCACCGCGTCGATCTCCGCGATCGCCGACTCCAGAAAATCGATCCCCTCGGGATCCCCTTCGCTCTGCGCCCGGGCAAGCCTCTTTCCGGCTTCCTCCCGGCAGGCGAGAAGCCCCTTCCGGATAACCGACGCGTAATCGGGCGACATATTGGAAAGATACCCGAGCTCGTGGATGAAATGCTCTCCGGAGATCCTGTCCCATTCCTCCCCGGAAAAGATCGAGGGGGGAGCGGTCACGGTGCGCAGAAACACGATCTTCTGTCCCGGAAGGATCACCGGCCTTTCTTCGGAGAGGAGCGCCGAAAGCCGCGCGGCCATTCTCCGCACCGGAGGCACGGCGGGATCCCGGAAGGCCGACGCCCGGCTTTCCGGGAAAGGCACGCGGAAGGCGTGGTGTTTTCTTTCCAGATAGTATTCGTAAAGCTTTTCCTGATACATGCTTCTCGCTCCTTTTCCCGGATCCGCCGCTTTTTCCCGGGCGGACTCCCGCCCTCTTCGGGGCTTTCGCCGTACGGGATTATTATACCGCATCCATTGATCTTTGTCGAGGCCTCTTTCCCCGCTCTTTTTTCGGGAAACGGGGCGCTTTCCTCTTGCTCTTTTCCGTCCTTTTCTGCTATAATAGAGACTGGAGCGGGATATCGCGAAGGCCCGCCTCCGATCTTTTGCCCGCGGGAGGGAGCGTCTCCCTCCAAAGGAGTCCGGTATGCTTTACTACGTTCTGGAAGACAACATGAAACGCTACGCCTGGCACCAGAGCTACGTGCATCCTCTCAGAGAGGAGATGCGGAAAAAGCACGTTCCCATCGCCGAGATCCACGCCATGAGCGAGATCCCCGAGGGGGATCAGGAGCCCTTCGTTCTGATCCTGGGGGTCAGCGAGACCTGGGCCAATCAGGAGATCCACCAGGCGCGGCTGAGAAGGATCCCGGTCATCACCAACATGCGCACCACCCGGGCTTACGTCAGCTCGGTCACCTGGGACGG
>CACYBP010000079.1 GCA_902772625.1 Oscillospiraceae bacterium | reverse complement strand
AGGAGGTTCAGCACCTCGTATTCCTTGAAGGTCTCCATCAAACGGGCCTTGGCTTCGGCCTCGTTGCGGCTGGTGCGGATGATGTGCACCACCTCGTCGATGTTGTCCACCGCGATCTTCAGACCTTCGCGGATGTGCGCCCGTTCCATGGCGCGGCGGAGATTGAAGCGGGTGCGGCGGGTGACGACGTCCTTCTGATGATGGATGTAATGATAGATGCAGTCCCGGAGCGTCAGGGTCTTGGGCTGGTTATTGACCAGGGCGATGAGGTTGACGGTGAAATTGGACTGCAGCTCGGTATAGCTATAGAGCTGGTTCAGGACCACCTGGGGGTTCGCGTCCTTCCGGAGCTCCACCACCACGCGTAAGCCTTCCCGGTCGGATTCGTCGCGCAGGTCGGTGATGCCGTCGATCTTCTTCTCCTTGTGAAGCTCGGCGATATGCTCGATCATGCGGGCCTTGTTGACCATGTAGGGGATTTCGGAGACGGCGATGCGGTACCGGCCGTTGCCGTATTCCTCGATCTCGGCCTTGGAGCGGATGCGGATGGTGCCGTGGCCGGTGGCGTAGGCCGCGCGGATGCCGCTCCGGCCCAGAATGATGCCGCCGGTGGGGAAGTCAGGTCCCTCCACGAACTGCATCAGCTCTTCCATATCGGCGTCGGGATGGTCGATCATGTAAAGTGAGGCGTCGATCACCTCTCTCAGATTGTGGGGCGGGATGTTGGTGGCCATGCCCACGGCGATGCCCATGGAGCCGTTTACCAGAAGATTCGGGAAGCGCGAGGGAAGCACGGTGGGCTCCATCAGCCGGTTGTCGTAGTTGGGCATGAAGTCCACGGTGTCCTTTTCGATGTCGGTCAGCATCTCCACCGAGAGCTTGGTCATCCTGGCCTCGGTATAACGCTGGGCCGCCGGGGGATCTCCGTCCACCGAGCCGAAGTTGCCGTGTCCGTCCACCAGGGGATAGCGCATGCTGAAATCCTGGGCCAGACGCACCAGGGCGTCGTAGACCGCGGCGTCGCCGTGGGGGTGATAATTGCCCATCACGTCGCCGACGGTGCTGGCCGATTTGCGGTAAGCCCGGTCGGGGAGGAGGTTGTTGTTGTACATGGTGTAGAGGATACGGCGGTGGATGGGTTTCAGGCCGTCGCGCACGTCGGGAAGGGCGCGGCTGACGATCACCGACATGGCGTATTCCAGGAAGGATTTTTTCACTTCCCGTTCGATGTCGATGGGCACGATCTTTTGATTTTCGTAATTGACGTCCATTTCGCTTTTCTCCTCTTAGATATCGAGGTTCTGCACGTATTTGGCGTGCTTTTCGATATATTCCTTGCGCGGAGCGACCATATCGCCCATCAGGAGGGTGAAGGCCTCGTCCGCGGCCGCGGCGTCGGCCATCTCCACCTTCAGGATGGTGCGGTTCGCGGGATCCATGGTGGTCTCCCAAAGCTGGTCGGGGTTCATCTCGCCGAGGCCCTTGTAGCGCTGGATCGAATCCTCGCTCACGCCGCCGAGCTCCCGGATGATGTCCTGCATGCCCTTTTCGTCGTAGGCGTAGCGGGGCGGGAGCTTGCCCTTCTGGATCTTATAAAGGGGCGGCTGGGCAAGATAGACGTATCCGGCTTCGATCAGAGGCCTCATGAACCGGAAGAAGAAGGTCAGAAGCAGGCAGCGGATGTGGCTGCCGTCCACGTCGGCATCTGCCATGATGATGACCTTGTGATACCGGACCTTTTCCACGTCGAATTCGGCGCCGATCCCGGCTCCGAGGGCGGTGATGATGGGGGCCAGCTTGTCGTTGCCGTAAATGCGGTCGGCTCTGGCCTTTTCCACGTTCAGCATCTTTCCCCACAGGGGGAGGATCGCCTGGTATTTCCGGTCGCGTCCCTGCTTGGCGCTGCCTCCTGCCGAATCGCCCTCGACGATATAGATCTCTGTGTTCTCGGGGTTCCTGTCCTGGCAGTCGGCCAGCTTTCCGGGCAGAGACGCGCTGTCCAGGGCCGATTTCCGGCGGGTGGCTTCTTTTGCCTTGCGCGCGGCCTCCCGCGCCCTCGACGCCGCCACCGATTTTTCCAGGATCGCCTTGCCGACGGCGGGGTTTTCCTCCAGATAGGTGGAAAGCTTTTCCTGCACCAGGGAATCCACCAGCGTCCGGATCTCGGAGTTGCCGAGCTTGGTCTTGGTCTGGCCTTCAAACTGCGGCTCCTTGAGCTTGACGCTGATCACCGCGGCCAGGCCTTCGCGCACGTCTTCGCCGGTCAGGACCTTGTCGTCGCCCTTGATGATATTCTTTTTCTTGCCGTAATCGTTGATCACCCGGGTCAGGGCGGTCTTGAAGCCGGTCTCGTGCATGCCGCCCTCGGTGGTGCGGACATTGTTGGCGAAGGAGAGGATGTTTTCGTTATAAGTGTCGTTGTACTGCAGGGCGATCTCGGCGCTGGCGTCGTCGCGGGTGCCGGAAATGAAGATCACTCTGTCGTGCACGGGAGTCTTGTTGGTGTTGAGATATTCCACGAAGGAGGCGACGCCGCCCTCGTAATGGAAGCTGTCGGTCTGAAGATCCTCCGGATCGCGCCGGTCGGTCAGGGTGATGCGGAGCCCGGCGGTCAGGAAGGCCGCCTCGCGCAGAAGCGATTTCAGGGTATCGTAATCAAAGACCGTGTCCTCGAACATCAGGGGATCGGGCTTGAAGGTGACCTGGGTGCCGGTCTCGCGGCGTTCACCGATCTTTTTCAGGGGATAGCAGGGCTTGCCGCGCTCGAAGCGCTGCATCATCAGGTTTTCCCCGTCGTGGCACACCACGACCTCCAACCACTCGGAAAGAGCGTTGACCACCGAAGCGCCCACGCCGTGAAGGCCGCCGGAGACCTTGTATCCGCCGCCGCCGAACTTGCCGCCGGCGTGCAGGATGGTGTATACCACCTCCACCGTGGAGGTGCCGGTCTTGGGATGGGTGCCGGTGGGGATGCCGCGGCCGTCGTCCTCCACCCGGATCACGTCTCCGGGGAGAATGTCCACTTTGATATGGGTGCAGAAGCCCGCCAGAGCCTCGTCCACGGCGTTGTCCACGATCTCGTGGACCAGATGGTGAAGTCCGCGGGAGGAGGTGGTGCCGATGTACATGCCGGGGCGCTTTCTGACGGCCTCAAGGCCTTCCAGGATCTGGATCTGCTCCTCGTCGTACCCTTTTCCTTCCGGGGAGGTTCCGCGGGAATTCAAAACTTCGTCGTTCATAGAGCTTAAGAATCTGCCTTTCTTTTCTTCTGGCCGCCCCGCGGCCTGGATCATATATTGTCGTCTCCGGTCTCCCGGGTCCGTTTCCACAGGGTCTGGGTGGTGATGGGGGAAAGCCGGATCGCGGTCTTTCCCTCTCTTTCGGTGACGATCACCGATTTGGGAAGGTCGAAGACGCCGCCGATATTTTCGGCTTCTCCTCTTTTTTCGGCCGAGCGGAGGAAGGCGGCCCCTCCTTCGGAGGAGGTGAGATTGTCCAGATCGAAGATCCCGACGATCTCTCTTTCATCGGCGATGAAGCCGTTTCCTATGTGGAGATACGTGATTTTTCCTCCTCTCTGACGATCCTTCCTTCGCGGAATTCGAAGACCTTTCCCTCTTTTACCGCCGAAAGGGGCGCCTCGTCGCAGCAGGTGATGAAGATCTGTCCTCCCTCCACGTGGTTGAGGATGAAATGCTGCCTTCCCGGATCGAGCTCCGACAGCACGTCGTCCAGAAGAAGCACCGGAAGCGAAGAGGTCCCCTTTTTCAGAAGCTCCCGTTCGGCAAGCTTCAGGGAAAGGGCGATGCTGCGCATCTGGCCCTGGGAGGCGTAGGCGCGGGCCGGATAGCCGTTGAGTTCGATCAGGATATCGTCCCGGTGCACCCCCGAAAGGCAGGCCCCGGCCTCAAATTCGCTTTTCAGGAGGGAAGAAAGCCTTTCGTATAAAAGCTTTTCGTTTTCCGCGGCGCTTTTTTCGGGATCGGCCACCGAAACCGTCTTGTAAGAAAGCTTCAGAGTCTCCTTTTCTCCCGAAAGGGAGGAGAGAAGAGGCGCGGCTTCCTTTTCAAGCTCCCGGAGATAGGCCGCTCTTTCCAGAAGGATCAGACTTCCATACCGGGCGAGGTTCCGGTTGTAAGTGTCCAGAAGCATCTCGTTTTCCGGGGTGATCTCTTCTTTCAGAAGCGCTCTTTTCATCCGGAGCGTCCGGTTATACCGGGCGAGGGTATCCAGATACAGGGGCTTCATCTGGCAGAGCGGAAGATCCAGAAGTCGCCGTCTTTCACCCCCGCCGGCCTTGATCAGCTCCAGGTCGTCCGGGGTAAACAGCACCGCCGGCAGGATCCCCACCGCGTCGGCGCTCCGCCTGACCGGGATCCCGTTTTTCAGGATCCTTTTGCGCTCGGCTTTGTGAAGAGACACCTCAAGCGTGAAATCCCGCTGGCCGTTATGGAGGCTTTCCTTCAGAAAGGCGGCGTTTTCGCCGTGGCGGATCAGAAGATCGTCCTTCTGGGCGCGGAAGGATTTCATGGCCGAAAGATAAAAGAGCGCCTCGATCAGATTGGTCTTTCCCTGGGCGTTCTCGCCGGTGATCACGTTGACCGAGGGCGAAAAGGCGCAGAAGAGAGAGGAGAAATTGCGGAAGTTTTGAAGCTCCGCCTCAAGAATTGGCATGGCCCGGATTCCTTTCGGGATGATCGGGGAAAATCAGGCGAGGATCAGTTTTTCAGTCTCACCGGCATGATGATCTGGATATAGCTGTCGTTTCCTTCGGGGATCACCACGCAGGGAAGGACCGCGGAGGAAAGCTCCAGGATGATGTTTTCCTCGTCCACCGCCTTGATGGCGTCGGAGAAGATGCGGCTGTTGAAGCCGATCTCGAACTTGTCGTAGGAGGAATCCAGCAGGATCTCGTCGCTGGCGTTGCCCAGGGTGGAGGTGCAGGAAAGCCTTGCGGCGTTTCCGGAGAGAGTGAAGCGGATGTGGTTTCTGAGTCTTTCGTTGATGATCAGGGAAACGCGCTCGGCGGCGTCGGAGAGGCGTTTTTTGGAGAAAGCCGCCACGATGCTTCCCTTCTTGGGGATGAAGGAGGTATAATCGTAATATTTGCCCTCCAGAAGCCGGGAGATGACAGTGGTCCCGGCAAGGCGGAAGCAGATCTTCTTTTCGGAGAGGAAGACGTTGACCGGCTCGTCGGTATCCGCAAGGATCTTTTCAAGCTCGCGCGCGGTGGCGCCGGGCAGGACGAAATCGAAATCCGCGCCTCCGTTTGAAAGGGTGTCCAGTCTTTCGCGCCGGAGAGCCATGCGGTAGTTGTCGATGGCGACGATGTTTAAAACTCCGCCCTTCACGTCGAAATAGAGACCGGTGAGGATCGGCTTGATATCGGTCTGGGCCACGGCGAAGATGGTCTTGTTGATCATGTTCTTGAGAAGCCCCTGGGAGATCGCGAAGGAGGTGTCTCCCTCGATCTCGGGAAGGTCGGGAAACTCGGCGGGATCGATCAGAGGAATGGAAAACTCCACCGGACCGCATTGGATGCGGCAGATGCTGTCGCTTTCGGTCTGGAAGATCACGTCCTCGTCGGGAAGCTTGTGGATGATATCCGAAATGAGTCTGGCGTTCACCACGGTGCGGCCGGTTTCTTCGACGGCTGCTCCGGCGTGGGTGACGATGCCGATCTCAAGGTTGTAGCTGGTCAGGGTCAGGCCGTCTTCCCGGCAGTCGATCAGGATGCCCTCCAGGGCGGGAATGGCGTTTTTGGAGGAAACGGCTCTGGACGCGATGCCGATGGCTTCCGACAGGACCGCTTTCTGGGATACGAATTTCATAAGTCTACGCTCCTTTACGTTCGATCGTTTTTACGGTTTGAAAAAGGAATGGTTTTCTATACAAAGAAAATATTGTTTTCTTTTTTTTGTGGCGGTGATAGGGAAGGGGAAACTGTGGAAAACCCGGAAAAGTCTTCCTCGGCGCGGGTCGGCGCGATTTTCTTCTCTGTTGAAAA
This sequence comes from Oscillospiraceae bacterium, assembly GCA_902772625.1. Lineage (GTDB taxonomy): Bacteria > Bacillota > Clostridia > Oscillospirales > QAMX01 > RUG11797. The sequence continues at coordinate 2,132 of CACYBP010000079.1, read as the reverse complement.
GAGAGGCGCAAGAAAGAGGGAGAGGGGCGGAAACGGTTTTTTTCAACAATTTCCTTTCCACAGGGGGAAAAGAGGGTGTGGATCTGTGGAGAATCAGCCCTTGTCCGAGATGTTGGCCGAAAGGTCCTTGATGCGGGTCTTGAAATCGGGATCCTTCGCCATTTTTTCCTCCACCTTCCGGATGGCGTTCATGACGGTGGTGTGATCCTTGCCGAATTCCCGGCCGATCTCGGGAAGCGACATGCCGGTCTTTTCCCGGATCACGTACATGGCCACCTGTCTGGGGACCAGGGCTTCTTTCCGGCGGGAGACCGAGCGGATCACGTCGGGCTCGATACCGTAGAACTTCGCCACTTCGGTGATGATCAGGGAGGGGGTCATCATCACCTCGGGGTTGTCGCGGAGCACCGCCTTGATGGCGTCGGAGACCATGTCGATGTCGATGGGCTGGTGCAGGAGGTTCTGCTTGGCCATCAGCATTTTCACCGTGCCCTCGATCTGGCGGATGTTGGCCTTGATGGAGCTGGCGATATACTGGCAGAAGGGCTCGGCCAGGTCAAGGCCCAGAAGATCGGCCTTGTTCTGGATGATGGCCATGCGGGTCTCGTAATCGGGGGGCTGGATATCCGCAAGGAGGCCCGCCTCGAACCGGGAACGGATCCGGTTTTCCAGGGCGTACATCTCCTTGGGCGGCCGGTCGGCGGTGACCACCATCTGGATCTTGCTGCGGTAAAGCTCGTCGAAGGTGTAGAAGAATTCCTCTTCGGTCTGTTTTTTCCCGGCGATAAACTGGATATCGTCGATCAGGAGCAGATCGGCCTGACGGTATTTGACGCGGAATTCGTCCATCTTCTGGGTGCGGATGGCGGCGATCAGCTCGTGGGTGAAATCCTCGCCGGTGATGTAGACGATCTTCGCGCCGGGCATGCTCTTGCGGATCACGTTGGAGATGGCCCGGAGAAGGTGCGTTTTCCCCAGTCCCGAGTCGCCGTAGATATAAAGCGGATTATACTGGTGCGCCGGCTTTTCGGCCACCGCCATGGCCGCGGCGTAGGCGAACCGGTTGGAGGGACCCACCACGAATCTTTCGAAGGTGAATTCGTCAAAATCCCCCTCGGAGACCCCTCCGGCGCTCATGGAGGCCGCTTCCTCCTCGGTCAGGATCACCGCGTGGACCTCGGAGGAGAACATGTCGTAAAGACGCCCCTCCATCATGGTTTTGTACCGGGATTCGATCATCTCCCGGGAGAACTGATTGGGAAGCGCGATATAAAAGGTGTTGTCCTGAAAAGCCACGGCCCGGGCATCCGAAAACCAGGTGCTGATGGTGGTCTTCGAGAGATCCTTTTCCAGAAGCTTCAGGAGATTGTTCAGAATATCCTGAGCAGAATTCAAAATGACATCCTCATTTCCGGCGTGAATTTCGTCCGGGAAATCTTCTTTCCCGCGCGGGAAAAACAAAAGGCATACTATATAAATATGATACCACAAAACCCCTGAAAAGGCAAGAAGAAGATTTCTTTTCCCAACGCATCGCGTGCCCTTTTTCACGCGGTGAAGAGCGAGGCACGACCTGCGGTCGGTCTTTCCTCCCGGGCCGCCGGGGGAGTCGGACCGGGAGTGGTCGGCGGGCGGCGTCAGAAAAGACGCGGGAGTCTTTCCGGATACGGGCAGGCGCGGAAAGAGGCGCGAACACGGGAAAAAACCGTCCGCGCCGGGCTTTTCCGGGATATTCCCCGGCCGGGACGCGGTCTATTTCGAAAAAAAACTTGACAAGAGCGCGCCGCGTAAGTTATAATAGCTTTTGCGTCACTCCAAGGGGGCATTATGCTCTTTTCCCGGAGGAAGAGCGGCTCCATTTTCAAAAACCGAAAGGATGATCGTCATGTTCAGAACCTACCAGCCCAAGAAAAAGCAGCGCAACAAGGAATGCGGCTTCCGCAAGAGAATGAAGACCGCCAACGGCCGCAAGGTCCTCGCCCGCAGAAGACTGAAGGGAAGATATCAGCTGACCAGAGTCTGATCGCTTTCTCTCAAAGAGACGAAAAAGGCATGAAATATACCGTCGTTCTGAAGAACAGTCAGGATTTCAGAAAACTGTACCGCAGGGGAAAGACCGCCGCGCATCCGGT
>CACYBP010000078.1 GCA_902772625.1 Oscillospiraceae bacterium | reverse complement strand
GCCGACGACATCCTGGCCTCCATCAACTATCTGAACTGCCTGGCCTACGACATCGGCAACCCCGACGACACCGACCACCTCGGCAACAAGCGCCTGCGCAGCGTGGGCGAGCTTCTGCAGAATCAGTTCCGCATCGGCTTCTCGCGCATGGAGCGGGTGATCAAGGAGAGAATGTCGATCCAGGATCTGGACGTGGTCACGCCCCAGTCGCTGATCAACGTCCGGCCCATCACCGCCGCCATCAAAGAGTTCTTCGGATCCTCTCCGCTGTCGCAGTTCATGGACCAGACCAACCCACTGGCCGAGCTGACCCACAAGAGAAGACTTTCCGCCCTGGGCCCCGGCGGTCTGACCCGCGACCGCGCCAACTTCGAGGTCCGCGACGTGCATTACAGCCACTACGGCCGCATGTGCCCCATCGAGACCCCTGAAGGCCCGAACATCGGTCTGATCTCCTATCTCGCCTCCTACGCCAAGATCAACGACCTCGGCTTCATCGAGGCGCCCTACTGCGTGGTGGACAAGGAAACCGGCGTGGTTTCCTCCGAATGCCGCTACATGACCGCCGATCAGGAGGAGGGCTACTACATCGCCCAGGCCAACGAGCCTATGGACGAAAACCGCCGCCTGCTCAACGACCGTGTCACCTGCCGCTACCGCGACGAGATCGTGGTGGTGGAAAAAAGCCGGGTGGATCTGGTGGACGTCTCGCCGAAGATGATGATCTCCATCGCCACGGCGATGATCCCCTTCGTGGAAAACGACGACGCGAGCCGCGCCCTGATGGGCTCGAACATGCAGCGCCAGGCCGTTCCGCTCCTGCGCCCCGAGGCTCCTATCGTCGGCACCGGCATGGAGCACAAGGCCGCGGTGGATTCCGGCGTGTGCGTCTGCGCCGAGGGCGACGGCATCGTGGTGGAAAGCACCGCCGATCACATCCGCATTCTCTATAACGACCCCGAAATGGGCACCCGGGATTACGAGCTGATCAAGTTCCTGCGCTCCAACCAGGGGACCTGCATCAACCAGCGCCCCATCGTCAGCGTGGGCGAACGGGTCGAAAAAGGTCAGGTCATCGCCGACGGACCTTCTTCGGATCACGGCGAGATCTCGCTCGGCCGGAACGTGCTGATCGGCTATATGAACTGGGAGGGCTACAACTACGAAGACGCGGTGCTCCTCAACGAGAGGCTGGTCCGCGACGACGTGTTCACCTCCATCCACATCGAAGAATACGAGACCGAGTCCCGCGACACCAAGCTCGGGCCCGAGGATATCACCCGCGACATCCCCAACGTGGGCGAAGACGCCCTGAAGGATCTGGACGAAGAGGGCATCATCCGCATCGGCGCCGAGGTCAGAAGCGGCGACATCCTGGTGGGCAAGGTCACCCCGAAGGGCGAGACCGAGCTGACCGCCGAGGAAAAGCTTCTGCGCGCGATCTTCGGCGAAAAAGCAAGGGAGGTCCGCGACACCTCGCTGCGCGTGCCTCACGGCGAGAGCGGCATCGTGGTGGACATCAAGAAGTTCACCCGTGAAAACGGCGACGAGATCAACCCCGGCGTCAACAAGATCGTCCGGGTCTACATCGCCCAGAAGAGAAAGATCTCGGTGGGCGACAAGATGGCCGGCCGCCACGGCAACAAGGGCGTCGTGTCCCGGATCCTGCCGCAGGAGGATATGCCCTTCCTGCCCGACGGAACGCCGCTGGACATCGTCCTGAACCCCCTGGGCGTGCCGTCCCGTATGAACATCGGACAGGTCCTTGAGGTCCACCTCGGCTACGCTGCCAAGGCGCTGGGCTGGAAGATTGCCACCCCGGTGTTCGACGGCGCGAAGGAAGAGGAGATCGAAGAGACCCTGAAGCTTGCCGGGCTCCAGCCCAACGGCAAGACCAGACTGTACGACGGCCGCACCGGCCTTCCCTTCGACAACGAAGTCACCGTCGGCTATATGTACTACCTCAAGCTTCTGCACCTGGTGGACGACAAGATCCACGCCCGCTCCACCGGCCCCTACTCGCTGGTCACGCAGCAGCCGCTCGGCGGCAAGGCGCAGTTCGGCGGCCAGCGCTTCGGCGAAATGGAGGTCTGGGCCCTGGAGGCCTACGGCGCGGCGTACACCCTGCTGGAGATCCTGACGGTCAAGTCGGACGATATCGTCGGCCGCGTGAAGACCTACGAAGCCATCGTGAAGGGACAGAACGTCCCGAAGCCGGGCATCCCGGAATCCTTCAAGGTTCTGGTCAAGGAGCTGCAGTCCCTGGCGCTGGATATCCGCGTGCTGGACAAGGACGGCGAGGAGATCGAGCTGAAGGGCGACGAGGACGAATCCGGCTACGTCAACGAGAGCGAATACATCGCTCCCAAGGACGAGGAATTCACCGAATCGGGCTACGGCATCGAGGATGAGAACGGCGAGCCCGAGGAAAAGGATCCCTACGACGACGATTATTCCGAAAACGGCGAATACGTCTTCGAACCCGACGCGGACGATATGCCCTACGACGAGTATTGATAGAGGGGGGAAGAAAGCGTGCAGACATTTGAAATGATCAAGATCGGACTGGCGTCCCCGGATATGATCCGCAGCTGGTCCCACGGCGAAGTCAAAAAACCCGAAACCATCAACTACCGCACCCTCAAGCCCGAGCGCGACGGCCTTTACTGCGAACGCATCTTCGGGCCCAGCAAGGACTGGGAGTGCCATTGCGGCAAATATAAAAAGATCCGCTATAAGGGCAAGATCTGTGAACGCTGCGGCGTCGAGGTCACCAGCAAGAAGGTCCGCCGCGAGCGGATGGGCCATATCGAGCTGGCAAGCCCGGTGGCGCACATCTGGTATTCCCGCGGCTTCCCCTCCCGCATCGGTCTGGTGCTGGATATGTCTCCCCGGGTGTTGGAGAAGGTCATCTACTTCGCCAACTACATCGTCACCGATCCCGGAGACACCCCGCTGATGGAAAAGCAGATCCTGAACGAAAAGGATTACCGGGAACTGCGTGAAAAATACGAGGACGACTTTGAGGCCGATATCGGCGCCGAAGCCATCCGCAAGCTTCTGGAAAAGATCGATCTGGATAAGCTGTCCGAAAGCATCAAGGAAGAGCTGAAGGACGCCATGGGCCAGAAGAAGCTCCGCCTGATCAAGAGACTGGAGTCGGTGGAGGCCTTCCGCCTCTCCGGCAACCGCCCCGAGTGGATGGTGCTTCAGGCCGTGCCGGTGATCCCGCCCGATCTGCGCCCGATGGTGCAGCTGGACGGCGGCAGATTCGCCACCTCGGATCTCAACGATCTTTACCGCCGCGTCATCAACCGCAACAACCGTCTGAAAAGACTTCTCGAGCTCAACGCCCCCGAGATCATCGTCCGCAACGAAAAGCGCATGCTCCAGGAGGCGGTGGACGCCCTGTTTGACAACGGCCGCCGCGGCCGTCCGGTCACCGGACCCAACAACCGCTCCCTGAAATCCCTTTCGGATATGCTCAAGGGCAAGCAGGGACGGTTCCGTCAGAACCTGCTCGGCAAGCGTGTGGACTATTCCGGCCGTTCGGTCATCGTGGTCGGACCGGAGCTGAAGATCTATCAGTGCGGTCTGCCCAAGGAGATGGCTCTGGAGCTGTTCAAGCCCTTCGTCATGAAACGCCTCGTCGAGACCAACAGCGCCGGCAACATCAAGTCTGCCCGCAAGATGGTCGAACGCTCCAAAGACGAAGTCTGGGATGCCCTGGAAGTC
>CACYBP010000077.1 GCA_902772625.1 Oscillospiraceae bacterium | reverse complement strand
GGAGGCCGGCGCCGACGGCATTTTCCTGAGCGTGCAGAACGGCGAGGTCGACCGCTTCACGGCGGAGGAATACGAGGCCTGGGTCGCCCCCAGCGACCGGGAGCTCCTGGATCACGCCAATTCCATAAGCGATATGAACGCCATCCACTTCTGCGCCTGGGAGGGCACCCCGAACCGCCTTTCGGTCTGGAAGGACTACAAGGCCCCGGTGGTCAGCTGGTCGCGCTACATCGACCTGATGGACATCGACGAGGCGAAAAAGACCTTCGGCGCCACAGTGTGGGGCGGCTTTGACAACCGGTCGGGCACCCTTCTTTACACCGGCAGCCGGGAGGAGATCGAACGCGAGACCCGGTCGCTGATCGAAAAGGGCGGCAAGAGGGGATATATCCTCGGCGCCGACTGCAGCCTGCACGACGAGCTGGAAGAAGAAAGGATCCGCTGGGTGGTCGAGACCTCCCGGAGGATCTGATCCGACCGGTCACGAAGGAGAGAAGATTTTATGAGAAAAACGGCGAAAACCGCGCTGGCGGCGCTTTGTATCCTGCTCCTTCTGGCGTCCTGCACCCCCTACGATATGGACCGGACCGAAAGCGAGAACGGCGTCACCTGCTGCATGGCGAACTTTCTCGGAAGCGGCGCGTTCGTACTTACGGTGGATTGGGACGGGGATCCGGAGCATACCGGGATCGTGATCCCGGAGACCTGCGGCGGGCAGAAGATCGTCAGCCTCGGCGGCTTTACCGGCACCGGCGTGCCGACCCCCATGATGGTCACGGTGAACGGAAAACACTATGAAGGGCCGCTCGTTCCCGCAGAAGAGCTCTGTTTCCGGATCTCCTTCGGCCCCTCGGTGAAGAAGATCACCCGGATCGCGAGCCCTCTTCTTGAGGTGGAGAAGGACGGGGAAACGCGCTATTTCAGGCCGGTCTTCTACTTCACGGCCTCGGAGGATAACGAGGTCTATTACACCGAAAACGGCCGCGTCTACGATAAAGAGGACGGAGGCCTTCTGGAGGGGATCGCCTACTGGGACCAGACCGGCGAAGAATACTGATTTCAGGATCTATAATAAAAGCCGGGGTCAGGCGCGCTGCCTGATCCCGGCCTTTATGTGAGAACCGTCTTTATGAAGGCGCTGACCCGATGGGTACGGCGCTCACTTGTTTTCCCCGGCCCCGTTCGCCGGCGGCGCGGTGAACTTGTCAAAAATCGGTTCCGGCGCCTCAAAGGGAAGGACCATGAATTTTTCAGATAACGGAGCGCCGTGCATTTCCCGCTCCATCACCTCGATCAGCATATCAAAATCCTCGGGAAGATGCGCGTGTTTGCCGCTTCTCCAGTACCAGAGCACGTTGTCCTCCTTGCCGTAAAGCTTCCAGACTTCCCGGGCGGCGGCCGCCGTCATGTAGGTATTGACCGGACCGCTCCAGGCGTCGCTGAGGGCGTGAGAATCGAAATACACTCTCGGCGCAAGCAGGGCTTTCAGAAAATGCTGGTCGAAAGGAAGCTCGGCTTCGCGGTCAATATAGTCGCGGAGTCCGGGGGCGAACCAATCCGGGAAGGCTTTGAGTATGTCGGCCAGCGTTTCGTTCCGTTTCTCGCTGCCGTCTTCTTCGATCGCCCGCATATGGATGCGGTAGCATCCCGAGCCGCCGCAGCCCGAGGCCTCGGGATTGACGATGGTCGCGCGTTCGTCGAGCGCGCCCGCCAGAAGAGCGGTTTTCCCGCCGCGTGAAAGACCCGTGAAGGCCACGCAGGACAGATCGGCAAGCCCGAGCTCGATCACGGCGTCCAGAGCCCGGCTGTATCCCCAGGCCCACGCGGCGAGGGCGCCGAAGGAAAGATTTGAATAGGTCTCATAGAGATTCCCTTTTCTTGAAGGATCGCGGAGATCGGGAACGATCTCGCAGCGGTTGAAGGCGACGAGCATGATCCCGCGATCGATGAATTTCCGGGCGATCTGGTCGTTCTGCATGCAGCTGTAACAAAGATCGCCGTCGATCACGACGGGGAAAGGTCCTTCTCCGCCGGGCATATGGCAGTAAATCGTAAAGGATACGGGCTTTTCACGCGTTCCCGTTACGATCTTATAGATGCTCATCATCCCTTTTTCGCGGCGTGACATCAGCGGGATGATTTCCGTGAATTCCGGCTTTGGCAGAAGATCGCCGTACTGCATCGCGACGACGGTCTTGTAAAGCTCCTTGCGGCGGAGCTCCCAATCCGCAACCGAGCATACCTTTCTGCCGTCGTCAAAGGTGAAAAGATCCGGCAGTCTCCCGAGAACTTCGTAAGACGTGATTTCCATAATCCTGCTCCTCTGTCTATTTATTTGCCGGCGGAGCGGCCTTTTCAGACGGCGCTTCGCCCGCGTCTTTCCGCTCCTTTTGTGCCGCTTCGGGCGATCCCGGAGACCGGCCGGGGCCAGATAAGCACGAGGGCTTCCGGCCCGGCGCGGCTTCGGCCTTGTGTGCCCCTCCGGGGCAGGCCCAATTTAGCACACGGCGGATGAATTGTCAAGCGAGGCCCTGCCCCGGCGATCCGGCGAAGCCGCCGTGTCCGCGGAAAAGAGGACGCAAGCCCTCCGGAGGGGAACGCCTGCCGGGATCCGACCGGCGGAGAAGAGAGACGAATAAAAGAAGCTCCCGGCGCCGCTTCTGCGGCGCGGGGAGCTTTTGCTGTGCCAG
>CACYBP010000076.1 GCA_902772625.1 Oscillospiraceae bacterium | reverse complement strand
CTGCAGCAGCTCAATCTTCCCGACGAAGTCGATACCAACAACCGGATGCACGAATTCGGCATCAAGGAGATCCACGCCTCCGACCAGTTCTCGGCGGTCCTGACCGACGACGGACGGGTGTTCCTCTGGGGCAACGGCAACTTCGTGGATCTCTCCTTCCGTGAAGAGCTCAGCGGCCACGTGGTCAGCATGGCTCTTACCAACAGCGCCTACGTGGTCCTGACTGACGACGGCGCCGTGAAATCCGCCACCGATCATTCCACCAGTACCGTCACCAAGATCCCCGAAGGCCTGGAATCGGGCGTCGTCAGCATCACCGCCAGCTCCAACTGCGTGGCGGCTCTGAAGGAAGACGGCACCGTCACGGTCTGGGGCGCTTACACCAAGGGTGAAGAAAAGATCCCGGAATTCCCCTCCAAGGTCGTTGAGATCGAAGGCGGCCGGTATCATTTCATCGCCCGGTGCGAGGACGGCAGCATCGTGGGCTGGGGCAGCAACCGGTATAACCAGCTCGACGCGCCCAAGGAAGCCGAATCCCAGAAGATCGAGCGGATCTTCTCCGGCTCCTTCCAGAACTACGCCCTGACCGAAGACGGAAAGCTTATCACCTGGGGCCTCAAGGGCTTCCTGCTCGGCACCGACACCCTGGGCCGTGACGTGTTCGCGCGTCTGGTCAACGGCGGCAAGATGACCATGACCATCGGCGCCATCTCGGTCATCATCGAAACCATCATCGGCATTATCCTGGGCGGTATCGCCGGATACTTCGGCGGCGTGGTGGATATGATCATCATGCGCATTGCCGAGGTCGTGTCCAGCATGCCCTTTATCCCCTTCGCCATGATCCTCTCGGCGGTGCTCGGCACCCGGATCACGGTGGAACAGCGCATGTACCTGATCATGGTCATCCTGGGCATCCTGTCCTGGCCGGGCATCTGCCGGCTGGTGCGCGCCCAGATGTTCGCCCAGCGCGAAATGGAGTACGTCGTCGCCGCCAAGGCCCTCGGCGTCAAGGAATCGAAGATCATCTTCGGCCACATCATCCCGAACGTCATGTCGGTCTGCCTGGTCACCATCACCCTGGCCTTCGGCACCGCGATGCTGACCGAGTCCACCCTTTCCTACCTGGGCTTCGGCGTTCCGCTGCCCACCCCGACCTGGGGCAACATGCTCACAGGAGCCAACAACAGCATCATCATCCAGAACTACTGGTGGAACTGGCTGTTCGTCGGCTCGGTCTTCGGCATCGCCTGCATCTGCATCAACCTGATCGGCGACGGTCTGCGCGACGCCCTGGATCCGAAGGCAAACGGACGATAAGGAGGGGACAGATTTGGAAAACAAATTTTTGCTGAGAGTCAAAGACCTCCACACCTATTTTACTTCTAAGCGCGGCCTGATCAAGGCGGTCAACGGCGCGTCCTACGCGGTGCGCGAAGGGGAGACCCTGGGCATCGTGGGCGAATCCGGATCGGGCAAGAGCGTTTCGGCCATGAGCATCCTCCGTCTTCTGGACGGCAACGGCTTCATTGACAGCGGCGAGATCGAATTCGACGGCCGCGACCTCACCAAGATCTCCATGGACGAGATGTACAAGGTCCGCGGAAACGATATCTCGGTGATCTTCCAGGAGCCCATGACCAGCCTGAACCCCGTGTTCACCATCTCCAAGCAGCTGTCCGAGGTGTTCATGATCCATCAGGGCATGGACAAAAAACAGGCGGCTGACAAGGCGGTGGAGATCCTGCGCGACGTGAAGATCCCGAATCCGGAGATCGTCGCGAAGCAGTATCCGCACCAGCTGTCCGGCGGTATGCGCCAGCGCGTCATGATCGCCATGGCTCTGGCCTGCCGGCCGAAGCTCCTGATCGCCGACGAACCGACCACGGCCCTCGACGTGACCATTCAGGCGCAGATCCTTCGCCTGATGAACGAGCTCAAAAAAGAGCAGGGCACCAGCATCCTCTTCATCACCCACGACCTGGGCGTCATCAATCAGATGGCCGACTATGTGGCGGTCATGTACTGCGGCCAGGTGGTGGAGCACGTCCCGGCCCGGGTCCTGTTCGATCCCAAAACCGAGAATTCCCATCCCTATACCGAAGGTCTGATGGTATCCATCCCGCGGCTCGATACCCCGGCCAACCAGCGTCTGGAGGCCATCCCCGGCGCGGTGCCGCATCCGCTGGATCTGCCGAAGGGCTGCAAGTTCGCGCCGCGGTGCAAATACGCCACCGACAAGTGCCGCGAACAGGAACCCGATCTGGTGCACATTTCCGACACCCAGCAGATCAGATGCTTCTATCCCAACAAGGAGGAACGGCAGCATGGCAGAGGATAAGAAAGTCTTACTGAAGATCACCAATCTGAAGCAGTACTTCCCCCTGAAAAAGAAGGGGATGTACGTCAAAGCCAACGACGGCATCGACGTGGAGATCTACGAGGGCGAGACTCTGGGTCTGGTGGGCGAATCCGGATGCGGAAAATCCACCTTCGGCCGCACCGTTCTGGAGCTTTATCCCCAGACCGACGGCCGGACCATGTACTACGGCCGCACCGTGGATGAGATCGCGCCGAAGTATATCGACCAGACCATCAAGCATCTTCCCAAGCTCCGCGAGAAGGCAAAGAAGCTTCAGGCAAGAGCTGACGAGGCCCAGAAGGCCTTCGACGAGGCCAAGCCCGAGGAGCAGGCCGCGAAGAACGAGGCTCTGCGCCAGGCGAAGCGCGACGCTGACGCCGCCCTCTGGAACATCGCCAACGTCTTCGGCGGCTTCATCACCCTGGATGACACCAAGCCCGCTCAGGATGCCAACGCCGCCATCCAGAAGCTTTCGGTGAAGCTCCGGAATCTCAACCGGAAGCGCGCAAAGCTCCAGACCAATCTGGAGGATCAGGAGTATCTGGAGGAAAAGAAGGGCGGAAAAGCCCAGAAGATCGCCTCCCTCAAGGCAAAGATCGCCGCGGTGGATGGCGAGATCGACGGCGTCCACGCCGAACTGAAGACGGCGCACAAGGCGCTTCAGGATCTGCGGATCCCCTATAAGGACGATCCGGAGTTCCAGAAATATGAGATCTACCGCGACGACGGCATCGACCTTGCGCGTCTGACCAAGGGCGAGATGCGGCATTTCAGAAGCGACCTGCAGCTGATCTTCCAGGATCCGTATTCCTCCCTGAACCCCCGTATGACGGTGGGTCAGATTATCAGCGAGGGCATGGTGGCCCACGGCCGCTTCAGAAAGAGAAGCCCCCGCATGCAGGACAAGATCCTGGAGACCATGGAGATGTGCGGACTTGCGCCGTACTTCATCCACCGTTTCCCGCACCAGTTCTCCGGCGGCCAGCGCCAGAGGATCGGCATCGCCCGCGCCTTGTCCACCGATCCGAAGTTCGTCATCTGCGACGAGGCGGTCTCGGCTCTGGACGTTTCGATCCAGTCCCAGATCATCAACCTCCTGCAGGATCTGAAGGAGAGCAAAAAGCTCACCTACCTTTTCATCACTCACGATCTGTCGGTGGTCAAATATATCTCCGACCGCATCGGCGTGATGTATCTCGGCAACCTTGTGGAGCTTTCGGACGCTCAGGAGATGTTCGATCATCCTCTGCATCCGTACACCGAGGCGCTGCTCTCGGCCATCCCCACCACCAACGTGGACGACAACCGCGAGCTGGTGATCCTCGAGGGCGATATCCCCAGCCCGGTGAACCCGCCCAAGGGATGCAAGTTCCACACCAGATGCAAATACTGCACCGAGATCTGCACCAAGATCACCCCCGAATGGGAGGAAGTCCGTCCCAATCACTTCGTCGCCTGCCACCACGTGCTGGAAAGCGGCCTGAAGGACAAGGAATAAACGGAATCACAGAGCATGAGGCGCGCCGCGCCTTCCGGGCGACCGGGAGAAGGCGCGCCTTTTTTAAAGGAAGTGTCGGACATGTTTTTCTCCAAACGTACCAAAAAGAGCTTCGAGATCATGAAAGAAAGAAACCGCCGGTATCTGGACAGCAAGAAGGATAAGGACGCCGCGGCCCCCGATCCCGAAACCGGGATCGAGGGGATCGAAGAGAGCGAAGAGGCGGAAGAACGGCTGGAGGAGCTCACCGAAGCCGGTTCAACGGGCGAAGCCGGGGAGAGGCTCGCGGAGGAGGAGCTTTGGGGCGAGCTCAGGGAAGCCTCGGCCGGGGAGACAGAGGAGACCCCTCCGGAGGACGACGAGGAGGAAGATGAGGAGGACGACGATTTCCCGAAGACCGAGAAGAATCTGGAAAAGGGAGATCTCCCCGCCATGATCATCTCGGCGTTTCTGGTGTTCGGACCGATCTTTCTGGTTTTGGCCGGGATCCTTGCGCTGGCCTGGATATTTTTACACTGAAAAAGAAAAAACGGGTGCTGCGCGCCGGGGGCGGGAACTTATCCGCTCCCGGCGCGTCTAAGCGTCGTGAACCTGGATAAAGCGGGGAAAAACTACGCGATATGAGGAGAATGAATATGAAAAAAACAGCGCTTATCCTCTCTTTCGCGCTGATTCTCGGGCTCTTAGCGGCCTGCGGCGGCGCGGGGGAGGCGGCTTACGTGCAATCGGTGGGGATGCTCGCCGGGATCGGCCCCGTGGGGGCGGTGCAGCGCTTCGGCGGGATCGTGGCGCCGCAGAGCACCGTCAACGTCGAAAAGTCCGGCGATCTGGAGATCGGCGAGCTGAAGGTGAAACAGGGCGACGAAGTCAAAGAAGGCGATCTGCTCTTCTCCTACGACGCCGAGCAGAGCAAACTGAGTCTGGAAAAGGCCCGCACCGAGCTGGAGCAGATCAAAATGAACCTGGCGACCAGTGAAAAAGAGCTGGAGACCCTGGAAAAGGAAAAGGCGAAGGCTTCCAAGGATCAGCAGCTTGCCTACACGCTGGAGATCCAGGAGACCGAGACCAACATCCTGGAGCTGAAATACAACAAGACCGAAAAGGAAAAGGATATCGAGCGGCTGGAGGAAAGTCTGGAAAACCTGGACGTCACCGCTCCGGTCACCGGGCGCGTCCAGTCGCTGAACGAAAACGGCGGCACCGACAATATGGGCAATCCCCTTCCCTTCCTTACCCTGGTGGAGACCGGCCGGATGCGCGTCAAGGGTACTCTGAACGAGCAGAACGCCGCGTATCTTTCCGAGGGGACCCCGGTCCTGATCCGTTCCCGGCTGGATGAGTCTATATGGCACGGAACGATTTCTCAGATCGACTGGGAAAATCCCTCCTCGTCCGGCGGAGAAGACTATTACGACGGGGTTGCGTGGGAAGGCGCGGCCAAGTCCGGACCCAACGAGGGCGGCGCGGCCTCCAAATACCCCTTCTACGTGGATCTGGAGGACGATACCGGGCTTCTCATGGGCCAGCACGTCTATATCGAGCCTGATTTCGGCGACCTTCCGGAGGGAGAAAGCGCCATCGTTCTGGACGCCGCCTTCATCTCCGACGCCGGGGGAAATCCCTGGGTCTGGGCGGAAAACGCGAACGGAAGACTGGAAAAGCGCGCCGTGACCCTCGGCGCTTACGACGAAGGACGGGACGCCTACCCGGTGCTTTCGGGCCTTACGGCCGGGGACATGATCTCCTTCCCGGAGGAAAGACTCCGTGAAGGGCTCCGCTGCGTTCCCTATGAAGAGGCGGAGGTGGATACCGGCGTCATGGAAAACGGAAACTGGACCGACCCCGGCGTGATCCCCGAAACGGGCTTTGAAGAGGATTTCGGCGGGGAAGGCAAGGTCTTTGAAGGCGCCATCGTCGGAGACGAGGCGGGGGCCCCGGTCGACGGGGGCTTTTTCGGCGGAGAAACCTTTGAGGAAAGCGAAGCCTACGCCGCAAGCGAAGGGGGAGAAGGATGATCCTGGAAATGCATGACATCGTCAAGGAATACACCCTCGGCCGCACCATATCCCGGGTCCTCAACCACGTGGACCTGCGGGTGGAGGAGGGTGAATACCTGGCGATCATGGGGCCCTCCGGCTCGGGCAAGACGACCCTTCTGAATCTGATCGGCTGTCTGGACGTGCCCACCTCCGGCTCCTACGTGTTCGCGGGGAGGGACGTGACGAAGCTTTCCCAGACCCAGCTTGCCGATCTGCGCAACCGCGAGCTCGGGTTCGTATTCCAGTCCTTTTATCTTCTGGCCAACATGAATGCCATCGAAAACGTGGCGCTCCCCCTGCTTTATCAGGGCGTGCACAAAAAAGAGCGCATGGAGCGCGCAGCGGAGGCGCTCCGCACCGTGGGGCTGGAGGACCGGATGAAGTACCGGCCGGACCAGCTTTCGGGCGGCCAGAGCCAGCGCGTGGCCATTGCCCGCGCCATCGCGACGAAACCCCGCCTCCTTCTGGCCGACGAGCCCACCGGCGCCCTCGATTCCCAATCCGGCGCGCAGGTGATGGATCTTTTCGAGATGCTCCACAAGGCCGGAAGCAGCATCGTCATGATCACCCACGACCCGAACGTCGCGCGGCGCGCGGACCGGATCCGCACCATCCGCGACGGCGT
>CACYBP010000075.1 GCA_902772625.1 Oscillospiraceae bacterium | reverse complement strand
TGATCCTGAACGGGCAGACGATCACCCTTGACAATTCCACGAAGTATTTCATCAAAGGCCTGCGCGTTTCCGGCGCCGACGCTCTGGCTCCCCTGAGCTTTATCGTCGATTCCGATAAGGATTTCGTCGTGGCCTACGGCATGCGCGGCAACGCAGTGGATTACACCGTCCACTTCACGGAACGCGGCACCGGCCGCGTTCTGGCAGATCCCATCACCTACTTCGGCACCGTCGGCGAAAAGCCCGTGGTCGCGCATCTGCATATTGACGGCTACCGTCCGGTGGGGTATAATATAACCGGCACCCTGGTGGATCCCGCCGAGGGCGGAAGCAACGACTGGACCCTGGAATACGTCGCCGTGGAAACCGGGGACGAAAACGGCGGAGCCAATCAAAGCGCCTCCCCCGCCGGTCCGTCCGGCGAAGCGGGCGGCTCCGGAAACCAAGCTGGGCTCGCATCTGAGTCCGCTCCCGAAAGCAAGCCCGGAACCGGAAGCACCCCTGAACGCATCGTCGTTCCCGAACTCCTGGCCAGCACCGAGATCATCGATATGGACGACGCGTCTCTCCCCCTGTCCCCCGGCGGGGACGCGGGCGAAGGCAGAAGCTTCAGCCTGCCTGAGTTCTTCAACGGCTTTACCTGGGCGGCTGCCATTCCCGTCGGCGCCAAGATCGGCATCGCGGCGGGCTGCGTGATCGTGATCGCGGTCTTCGTGTGGCTCTTTCTCGGGAAAAAGAAAAAGAAGTAAGGAAAACAAGTATGGCAAGTAAAACGTTGCCGCCTGCGCAGCGTTCCGGATCAAAGGGCGGGTTTTTCCCCGCCCTTTGTACGTTTATCGGGATCCTTCTGATCGCAGCGGTCATTCTCGCGTGTCTCCCCCTGGTTATCCCCCGTTTTCTCGGCTACGAGCTCTATGAGGTCGTCAGCGGCAGCATGGAGCCCTCCATCCCCGTGGGCAGCGTCGTCTATGTGGGAGAGGCGAAGCCGGAGGATATCGAATCGGGCGACGTCATCGTCTTTTACCGCGGGGAGGATACCGTGACGCACCGCGTGGTGGAAAACCGCCGTCTGGAGGGTCTCTTCATCACCAAGGGCGACGCCAATCCGCGCGAGGATCCGGACGGCGTCCCCTATGACGCGCTGATCGGCCGGGTGGAGCATCACTTCCCCGCGGCGGGCCGCCTGATGAAGCTCTTCGCAAGCTCAGTGGGCAAGATCTATCTTCTGGGGATCGTGATGTGCGGGGTCCTGCTTCTCGCGCTGGCGAGTCTGCTCAGAAGCAAAAGAAACGCCCGTTCCGGGCACGACGAGCTTCTGGAGGAGCTGCGTCAGGAGCTGGTGCGCCGAAACGGACCGGATGAAAAGGCTTCCGGGGACTCTTCCTCCGGCCGGAACGGAGGGAAATCATGAAGAAGCGCCTCGGCACCGTTCTGATCGCGTCGATCGCCCTGATCCTTCTTGCCGTATTCGGCTTTTCTCTCTATAAGATCCTCTCCTCGAACAAAGAATACGCCGACAGCCGCGCGCTTTACGACGACGCCGCGGCGCGTTTCACCACGGTTTCCGACGCCGCGCCCTCCTCCGAAAGCAAAAAGGGCGCTCTGCCTCCGGAGAGCGGAAGCGAAGAAGAAACCTCTCCCGCCTCAGAGGAGGAAGAAGGCGCGTCCGCTCCCATCAAAGTGGATTTCGACGCCCTGAAAGAGATCAACCCCGACGTCGTGGGATGGATCTACTGCGAAGATACGGTGATCAACTACCCCGTGGTGAAGGGCAAGAGCAACGAGACCTATCTGAAGACCGGCTACGACCGAAAGTACAGCTTCACCGGCTCGATCTTCATGGATTACCGCTCCTCCTCCGACTTTTCCGACGCGAACACCGTGATCTACGGCCACAACATGCTGGATAAGAGCATGTTCGCGGGATTGCAGGCCTGGAAGGATCAGTCCTATTTCGAGGCGCATCCCGTGATGTGGCTCCTCACCCCCTCGGGCGATTACCGCGTCAGGCTTTTCAGCGGATACACCACCGACGCCCGGTCGGAGGCCTACACCCTGATCCCCGCGAACGGCGATTTCCTGAGTCAGTATCTGGAAAAGGCCGCGAGGAAATCCGACTTTCAGGCCGGGTTCACCGCCGACGAAAACGGGAGATTCGTGATGCTTTCCACCTGCGCCTACGATTACGATCACGCGCGGTACGTGCTGCACGGCGAGCTTGAAAGGATCGGGGAAGCGCCGGCGGAAGAAGCCGGA
>CACYBP010000074.1 GCA_902772625.1 Oscillospiraceae bacterium | reverse complement strand
GAATACAAGGCGGTGATCATGCCGGGATACACGCATCTGCAAAGAGCGCAGCCGGTGACCTTCGGGCATCATCTGATGGCCTACGTGATGATGCTTCTCCGGGATCTGGACCGTCTCAAGGACGCCGGGAAGCGGATCAGCGTCTCCCCCATCGGCTCCTGCGCTCTGGCCGGCACCACCTATCCCACCGACCGGCGCTTCGAGGCCGAAAAGCTCGGCTTCGGGGAGATCGCCATGAACTCCATCGACGGCGTTTCAGACCGGGATTTCGTTCTGGAGCTTCTCGCGGCGCTTTCGATCCTGATGATGCATCTTTCGCGCTTTTCCGAGGAGATCTGCCTCTGGGCGAGCTTTGAATTCCGGTTCGTCACCCTGTCGGACGCCTTTACCACCGGCTCCTCCATCATGCCGCAGAAGAAAAACCCCGACATGGCCGAGCTGGTGCGCGGCAAAACCGGGCGGGTCTACGGGGATCTTTTGACCCTTCTCGTCGTCATGAAGGGCCTCCCCCTCGCCTACAACAAAGATATGCAGGAGGACAAGGAGGCCGTCTTCGACGCGGTGGACACGGTGAAAAAGTGTCTGGAGGTCTTCACCGGGATGCTTTCCACCCTTTCGGCCAATCCCGAGGCCATGCGCGCCGCCGCCTCCGGCGGGTTCATCAACGCCACCGATCTCGCCGACTATCTGGTGGGCAAGGGGCTTCCCTTCCGCACCGCCTACAAGCTTTCAGGCGGCATCGTCGCCTTCGCCGCGGAGAAACACCGCGGGCTGGAGGATCTGACTCTGGAAGAATACAAGAGCTTTTCCCCGCTCTTCGAAGAAGACGTTTTCGACGCAGTGGATCTGGACGCCTGCGTCACGCGCCGCCAGAGCGAAGGGGGCACCTCGGTGGAATCGGTGGAAAAGCAGATCGCATACGCAAAGGAGATCCTGAATTCATGAAAAAGATATTCATCGACGGCGCCGCCGGAACCACCGGTCTCCGGATCTTCGACCGTCTTTCCGAAAGACGCGATCTTGACCTGATCGTCCTTCCCGACGAGGACCGGAAGGATCCCGGGAAGAGAAAAGAAGCCCTGAATTCCGCCGACGCCGCCTTCCTCTGCCTTCCCGACGACGCGTCGCGGGAGGCGGTCTCCATGATCGAAAACCCGGACGTGGTGGTGATCGACACCTCCACCGCCCACCGCGTGGCTCCGGGATGGGTCTACGGCTTTCCCGAGATCGGGGGACGGCGCGAACTGATCCGCGCCTCCCGCCGCGTCGCGAACCCCGGCTGTCACGCCTCGGGCTTTGTGGCGCTGGTCGCGCCGCTTCTTGCGGCCGGTGCGATCTCCCCCGACGCGCGTCTTTCGGCCTTTTCCCTGACCGGATACTCCGGCGGCGGGAAAAAGATGATCGCCGCCTATGAAGCCCCCGACCGCCCGGCGCTTTTCGACGCGCCGCGGCTTTACGGCCTTACCCAAAACCACAAGCACCTTCCCGAGATGAAAGAGATTACCGGCCTTCTTCACGCCCCGGTCTTCTGCCCCATCGTGGCTCCCTACTACGCCGGGATGGAGGTCGTGGTGCCGCTTTTCCGGGAGGAAATGCTGATCGCCCCCGAAAAGCTCGGGGAGATCTATAAAGAAGCCTATTCCGGCTCCTCCGGCGTGATCTCCTTCCGGGAGGACGCCGACGAGGCGGGCTTTTTGTCCGCGGGAGCCTTCTCCGGCCGGGACGATATGGAGATCGCCCTTTTCGGAAATCAAGACCGGATCCTGCTTGCCGCGCGGTTTGACAACCTCGGCAAAGGCGCCTCCGGCGCGGCCATCCAGAACATGAATCTCGCCCTGGGCTTTGAAGAGACCCGGGGGCTGGTTCTCGCCTGAGGGAGGATCGGATGGAAGACCTGACCCTCAACGTGATGACCGCCGAAGATTATCCCGCCGTCAGCGCGCTCTGGCAATCGATCCACGGCTTCGCCATCCGCAGCGTCGACGATTCCAGGGAGGGCGTGGAACGCTTTCTCCGCCGCAATCCCGCCACCTCGGTGGTGGCCCGGGTGAAGGGCGAGACCGTCGGAGCGGTGCTGTGCGGTCACGACGGCCGGACCGGATGCTTTTACCACGTCTGCGTCCGGGAGGACTATCGCCGCCGGGGCATCGGCAAGGCCATGGTCCTCTTCTGCATCAAGGCGCTCCGGGAGGAAAAGATCAGCAAGATCTCCCTGATCGCCTTCACCTCCAACGACGCGGGCAACGCCTTCTGGAAGGAGCTCGGCTGGCAGAAGCGGCCCGACGTCAACACCTACGATTTTACCCTGAACGAGGAAAACGTCGTTCGGTTCAATTCCTGAATTCCGCAGAAAGGGAGAACTCCTTATGAAAATCATTCCCGGAGGCGTCACCGCCCCCAAAGGCTTCGAGGCTGCGGGCGTCGAAGCGGCGATCAAGTACGAAAACCGCAAGGATATGGCGATCCTCTATTCAGAAAAGCCCTGTGTCGCGGCGGGGACCTTCACCTCCAACGTCGTGAAGGCCGCGCCGGTGAAATGGGATAAAAAGCTTTGTGAGGAAAGTCCCTTCGTCCAGGCTCTGGTCGTCAACACCGGCATCGCCAACGCCGGCACCGGAGAGGACGGAATGAAATGCTGCCTTGACACCGCGAAGGAAGCGGCGGCTCTGCTTTCGCTTCCCGAAAGCGCGGTGCTGGTGGGTTCCACCGGCGTGATCGGCCCGCTTCTGCCCATGGACCGGATCAAGGCCGGGATCCGGAAGCTTGTGAAGTCCAAGGCGCACACCCCGGAGGCCGGGAGCGACGCGGCCGCCGCCATCATGACCACCGACACCCACCCCAAGGAATTCGCCGTGGAGATCGCGATCGGCGGGAAGCCGGTCCGCATCGGGGCCATGTCCAAGGGCTCCGGCATGATCCACCCGAACATGTGCACCATGCTGAGCTACGTGGTCACCGACGCGGTGATCTCCAAGGAGGCCCTGACCGCGTTGGTCAAAGAAGACGTTCTGGATACGTACAATATGATTTCGGTGGACGGCGACACCTCCACCAACGACACCTTCCTGGTCCTGGCCAACGGTATGGCGGAAAATCCCGAGATCCTTCCCGGCACCCCGGACTATGAGGTCTTCCGGAAGGCGCTCTTCGCCGTGAACGAGCATCAGGCCAAGGCCCTGGCCGGAGACGGCGAGGGGGCGAAGGCCCTGATCGAATGCGTCGTCATGAACGCCGACACGAAGGAGCACGCCCGGACCCTCGCGCGGTCGGTGATCTCCTCGAGCCTGACCAAGGCGGCGGTGTTCGGCCACGACGCCAACTGGGGGCGGATCTTATGCGCTCTGGGGTATTCCGGCGCTCCCTTCGATCCCGAAAAGATGGAGCTTTCCTACGAAGGCGGCGGAAAGAAGATCCTGATCTACAGGGACGGGCGCGGCGTTGCTTTCGACGAGGAGAAGGCCTCCGCCATCCTCTCCCTTCCCGAGGTTCGGATCCTGGCGGATATGAAATGCGGAATCGAGACCGCCACGGCCTGGGGATGCGATCTCACCTACGACTACGTCCGGATCAACGGAGATTACCGGTCCTGAAAAGAAAGCGAGGAACCTTCCATGCAAATCGATTTTTCCAACGCCGAACGCGCCGAGGTCCTGCACCAGGCGCTTCCCTACATCAAACGGTACGTGGGCCGGATCGTCGTAATAAAATACGGCGGCAACGCCATGATCAACGAAGCCCTGAAGGAACAGGTCATGGGCGATATGGTGCTTCTGCATCTGATCGGCGTCAAGGTCGTCCTCGTGCACGGCGGCGGTCCGGAGATCAGCGATCTGATGGCCCGGCTCGGCAAGAAGGCCGAATTCGTGGACGGTCTGCGCGTCACCGATAAAGAAACCGTCGACATCGTGCAGATGGTCCTTTCAGGCAAGGTCAACAAGACCCTCGTCAATCTTCTGGAATCCCGGGGCGGTCACGCCATCGGCCTTTCCGGCATGGACGGCAGTCTGATCGAGGCCGCGGTCAAGGACCCCCGGCTCGGCTACGTCGGCCGGGTGACCAAGGTCAACATCAAGCCGGTGACCGATATTCTGGAAAACGGATACATCCCGGTGATCTCCACCGTGGGATGCGACAAGGCGGGCAACGCCTACAACATCAACGGCGACACCGCCGCCGCCTTCATCGCGGGAGCGCTCGGAGCCGAGCGCCTGATCATGATGACCGATATCGACGGGATCCTGAGAGACAAAGAGGATTCCTCCTCCCTGATCCCTGAGATGACCACCGAAGAGGTGGCGAAGCTGACAGAAGGCGGCGTGATCTCCGGCGGGATGATCCCGAAGGTGGAATGCTGTCTGGAGGCGCTTCGCGAAGGCGTCAAAAACGTGGTCATTCTCGACGGGCGGGTGCCCCATTCCATCCTGATGGAGCTTCTGACCGACGAAGGCGCGGGCACCTGGATCCACAACTGAAGGAGGAGAGAAAATGAATCTGAAAGAACGCGACGAAAAGTATATCGCGCATACGTATAAGCGTTTCCCCCTGGAGATCGTCTCCGGCAAGGG
>CACYBP010000073.1 GCA_902772625.1 Oscillospiraceae bacterium | reverse complement strand
GCAATCGTTTTGCAAAGCAAAACGCACCTTTTCTCTTCTCTTTTCTCTTTTCTCTCTTCACTGGAAAAAGTCGCCGGGGAGAATGGAGAGAAGAGTGAAGAGTACAAAAAGAATAAGTAAGATGTTTTTGCGCTTTTGACAGACTGATTCGGACTCTCGAAAACCTTTATACGTTTATAATGCAATCGTTTTGCAAAGCAAAACGCACCTTTTCTCTTCTCTTTTCTCTTTTCTCTCTTCACTGGAAAAAGTCGCCGGGGAGAACGGAGAGAAGAGTGAAGAATGAAGAGAGAAGAGTGAAGAGTACAAAAAGAAAAAGCCGCTTGCGCGACTTTTTCTTTTTGGCGGAGAGGATGGGGTTCGATTCTCGCCTGCGGGCTCAGTCAGGGCGCGGGAAAACGATCCCCCGGATCGTTTTCTTACACGCGCCCGGTTCGAACCCCTCCGTTGGATCCCCCAAAAAAGAAGGATCTCCCCCGATGGGGAGATCCTTCTTTTTGGCGGAGAGGATGGGGTTCGAACCCATGTGAGCTTGCGCTCTAACGGTTTTCAAGACCGCCCCGTTATGACCGCTTCGGTACCTCTCCACAGGGCATCCTGATGATACCATACTTCGTCTCTTTTGTCAAACCTCCCGCTTGACAAAGAGATGGGAGGCGGGCTATACTGGTCATGCCGGGGGAGGACCCCGTGGCTGAAAGGAGGATCCGATATGGATTTTCAACCGATGAAGGACTATATGCGCCGCCTGACCGGCTGGATCGTGCCGGGGGCCGTGTGCGCCGTTTATCAGAACGGGAAGCGCGTCTTTTTCCACGCGGAGGGCTTTTCCGATCTGGAAAACAGGGTGCCCATGCGGGGGGACGAGCTTTTCAACCTCTATTCCTGTTCCAAGATCACCACCGTCACGGCGGCTTTGCAGTTATATGAAAGGGGCTTTTTCCTTCTGGACGATCCGCTTTCGGACTTTATCCCCGCCTGGGGCGCCGTCCGGGTCCAAACGCCTGAGGGCGATCTGCGAAAGCCGGTCCGCCCGATCACCATGCGGCACCTCTTCACCATGACCGGCGGGCTTACCTACAATTTCAATACACCTGCCTTTGAAAAGGCACGCCGACTGACCGGCGGGAGGATGGACACGCTCCGGACGGCCGAGTGCCTGGCGGAGGATCCCCTCTCCTTCGATCCCGGCGATCACTGGCAGTACAGCCTCTGTCACGACGTCCTGGCCGCCGCAGTGGAGGCGATCTCGGGCGAGCGGTTCGCCGATTACGTGAGAAAGCACATCTGGGAACCGCTGGAAATAAAGGACGCGACCTATCATCCCACCCCGGAGGAGACCGGGAGGATCGCCGAACAGTACCGGGACGAGGCGCCCACCGACGATATCGTGGAAATGCAGAAGGGCGGCTTCCCGGGGCAGGGGAAGATCGTGAACGTGGGGAAAGGCGTCAGTCACGTCCTCGGCGAAGGGTACGATTCGGGCGGCGCGGGCATCACGGCGGCGGCGGACGATTACGCGCGGTTCCTTTACGCGCTGGCAAACGGCGGCACAGGCCTCACCGGAGAGCGGATCCTCTCGCCCGGCGCTATTGAGCTTCTGCGGGAAAACCAGCTGACACCCGGGCTTCTGCACGACTTCAACTGGCCTCAACTCAAAGGATACGGCTACGGCCTCGGCGTGCGCACCACCCTTTCCCGCGCAGAATCCGGGTTTACCGGCGAGTGGGGCGAATTCGGATGGGGCGGCGCGGCCGGAGCGACGGCAATCGTAGACCCAGAGGCGGGGCTTGCGCTCTTCTACGCCGAGCATCTTCTGAACCCGCACGAGGAAATTTACCAGCCGCGCCTCCGGAACGTGCTGTACGCCTGCCTCTGACGGCCGCCGTGCTTGAAAACCGACGGGATTTGTGGTAGAATACCGATAGGAATTCTTCGCAATAGGCCGGAAGAGAAAAGGGGTTTGGACATGAGGATCTCGACGAAGGGACGGTATGCGCTTCGCATGCTGATCGATCTGGCGGAGCATCAGGGCGACGGATACGTCTCTCTGAAGGAGGTCGCCGAGCGGCAGGAGCTTTCCAAGAAGTACCTGGAGCAGATCATCCCGGTCTTCCACAAGACCGATTTCCTTCTGACCAACCGCGGCGCCCAGGGCGGGTACCGCCTGGCGCGCACACCCGACCGGTACACCGTGGGGGAGATCCTCAGGCTGACCGAGGGGAGCCTGTCTCCGGTCTCCTGCGTCGACCAGGATCCGATCCTCTGCAGCCGCAGCAGGGGGTGCCCCACCCTTCCCATCTGGAGAGGGCTTGCGAAAGCGATCAACGATTATCTCGACGGCATCACCCTGCAGGATATCCTCGACCGGGAAAAGGAGGATCCGGGGGACGATTACGTGATCTGAACCGGGAAAGCCGCGGGCGCGAACGCGGCGGCCGCATGACAAGAACAAAAAAACGGGCGCGGGGAGCGGAACGCTTGCCGCGTCTTTTTTTTCGGGGAAGGGTTGACAAACCCGGAACCGGTATGATATAATACCCGTTGTTCGGAAGAGGTTCCGTATCTTCCGATCCCTGCCGATCGCAGCAGGTCCCGGTTTGCGGAGGTGGCGGAATTGGCAGACGCGCTAGATTCAGGTTCTAGTGGGCGCAAGCCCTTGTGGGTTCAAGTCCCATCCCCCGCACCAAAAACGATCCCCGTCCATCAGGGCGGGGATCGTTTTTTCGTCAGATCAACGGGACTTGAACGGCGCGGGAGTGAATGACGGTCCGGGGGACCGTCAGAGCCGCGCCGAGGCCCGCCCGCAGGCGGGAAGTCCCATCCCCCGCACCATGAAAGAAACCTGATTTGTCTACCAAATCAGGTTTCTTTCAGTTATATTCGCCTGCGGCGAGTTATATTGCGTTGCAGTTATAT
>CACYBP010000072.1 GCA_902772625.1 Oscillospiraceae bacterium | reverse complement strand
TCCAGAAGATCCTCGAACCTGTGGGTGAGAAGTGAAGAGAAGCGGTCGCCGGGAAATTCCCGGAGATCCAGGATCTTTTTCAGACGCACCTCCGTGCCGGCGGCGCGAAGGACGCGGGGAGAACTGTCTTCGAGAAGCGCGGCCACGCCGCAGCCCACCGTGCCATACCCCATGATGGCGACTGAGATCATAAAGGAACCGTCCTTTCAAAAATTCGTTAGTTGCCCGCAAGAAGCTCGAACCGGATGACGCCCTGAACGCTCTGGGCGGCTTCGATCACGTTGTTGACCTCTGAAAGGTCTCCGGAGACCTGGGCCGAGATGGTGACCGTCGCCTTGCCGTCCACGGGGATGTTCTGATTCAGGGTCAGAATGTTCAGCCCGGTTTCGGAAAGACAGTTCAGAAGATGCGAAAGCACCCCCGGGGTGTGACTCAGCTCTGCGTAAAAAGTGGCGATGCGATCCGCCTCCTTGTCGAAGAAGGGACGGATGGCGTCTTTGTATTTATAGAAAGCGCTGCGCGACAGAAGCGCCATGTCGGCCGCTTCGGAGGCGGTGCGGCAGCGTCCCGATTCCAGAAGCTTTTTGGCCTTCAATACTTTGTGGAAGATCGACGGCATGACCTTGGCGTCGATAAGATAATACTTCGGCTCGCCAGACAAGAAAACAACCTCCCCATGCGTGGTGTCGTGACATGGGGAGATTATACGCTTTTCTTCTCAGAAATACAAGTGTTTTTTCAGTGCGGACAAAACTTTCGTCGAAATGATGGAGAAGCCGGTGGGAAGCCCGCTTCCTTTCGTGGAAGTTTTGCCTCAGAAGCCCAGCATGGCCGCGCCGATGATGCCGGCGTCGTTGCCGAGGACCGCGGGCTTGATGGCGGTCTGCGGGACGTCCTTGCTGTAACGCTCCTTTTCGATGTAGGGCATGAGCAGATCGATCAGGAACTGGCCTTCCTTGGCGACGCCGCCGCCGAGGCAGAGGACCTCGGGCTGGAAGATGTTGATGATGTTTGTCAGGCCGGTGGCGAGATAGGAGACGTATTCGTTCACCACCCCGGTGGCCACGGCGTCTCCGGCGCGCAGACCGTCGAAGGCGGTCTTGCCGTTGACGTCGTCCAGAGTCGGCGCCAGCTTCCAGAGGCCGCTTTCGGGATGCTTTTCCATGGCCTCGCGGGTCATGCGGATCAGGCCGGTGGCGGAGGAGTAGGCCTCCCAGCAGCCCTTGCGGCCGCAGTTGCAGGGAACACCGTTGTGGACGATGACCATGTGCCCAAGCTCGCCGCCCGCGCCGTTGAAGCCGGCGACGATGTGCTTGTTGATGATCACGCCGCCGCCGACGCCGGTGCCGAGGGTGATCATGATGGCGTTGTCGCATCCGGCGGCCGCACCGGCGTAGGCTTCGCCCAGCGCCGCCACGTCGGCGTCGTTGCCGCAGTAGACCGGGATGGAGGTGTAGGCCTTGAAGGCTTCGCGCACGTTGGTATGATCAAAGGGAATGTTGCAGGAATAGATGATGACGCCGTTCTTGCCGTCCACGGTGCCGGGGGAGCCGATGCCGATGGCACTGACGTCCTTTTCGGTCAGACCGTTTTCTTTGATGAGATCCAGAGAAAGCAGGGCCATATCGCGGATGATCTCTTCGATCTTCCGGTTGGTCAGGGTGGGGGAGCTCTTCTTCGCAACAAGCTTTTTATCCTCGTTGACAAGACCCACGGCGATATTGGTGCCGCCGAGGTCGATTCCGATGGTATACATGGCGTGGCCTCCGTTCCTATACTTGATTATCCTGATTTTATCACAGACAAAGAGCAATTGCAAGATGAAAAAGCGGGGAAAGGCGTGCTTCCAGTGGGAAAAAGGCGTTCCTTTCCGGTCAGGGCATGAAGTCGGCGTATTCCCGGATCTTCTCCACGCGCTTTCTGAGAGTGCGCGGCCCGATGCGCTCGTTCAGACCGTTCTGATGGTTTTCACAGTAATCGGTGCGCTGGAACGTGAAGGTCAGCTCCATGGGCGTCCCGATCCTGAGGGGCCGGATCTTTCCGACAAGCTCCGGCGCGCGCCCTGCGGCCTTCCGGATCAGCTCCCGCGCCTCGCCTTCGGGAAGCGAGATCGCCCTGTTCCGCCCGACGGCTCGCTTCACCGCGGCCACGGCGATATCGCCCAGAAGATACCGCGCCTCCTCGCACACGGCGATATCGCCGGTGACCAGAAGGGTCGGAACGCCGAAAGCACCCGCAAAGCCCGCGCCCTGGGCAAGCTCGCCCGAGGGACGGCCGTTGATCCGGTATTCGAACCATTCCCGGGAATTCTGCGTGTGATCCAGAAAGGCGTTGGGCGCCCCGGCCATGGCGTGAAGGCCGATCTCCCCGTAAAGATCCACCAGACCGTCCCGTATGGCGTCCTCCCATCCGCTTTTCAGCCAGGTGACGCGGGGATCGAGAAGCCCGGGAATGAAATTATCGCCTCCGCCGTGCCCGTCGACGACGAAGACCTCTTTCACGCCCGCGTCGAAAAGCCCCGCCGCGGCGGCGTTGACGTCGCCCATCAGGTTTTCCGTCGCCCTTTTGTATCCTTCTCCCCGGTCGAAGATCATGTCGATGGAATCGACACCGGTGATCCCCTCAAGATCGGTCATCAGAAGTGCGTTCATGCTTTTCTCCTTTCCCGGTTCCGCTTTCCGCGCCGGAAGGCTCCGGCCGCGTCTCTGGGTTTTTCCGGCTTCATCTTATCACAAAGCCGCCTCCGGCGCAAGGGAGGAAAACCCCGTTTCCGGGTTGACAGGCCGCGATCAAATGCGGTATAATCAAACCGCTGAGAAGAACGGAACAGGAGCCTGCCCGAGGTGGTGAAATTCGCTGCGACCACACGCCGACGGCATGACAAGGAGCAATCCTGAGAGATGCGGGAGAATGCGGCGCCCGCCGGGGAGACTCTGTTTCGATAGATGGCACGGCGGAACCCGGAAGGAGGGGAAAGCGATGAAAAGAATGAAAAAGGAGACGCGGGACTGGATCTTCCACGCCGTTCTGGTTGCTCTGCTCCTGGCGCTTCTGGTGGCGACCGCGGCGTTTCAGGAGGAGAAAATCGTCATCCCCGAGGAGGAAGTGGCCGAAGAGCTTCTTCCCGAAGCGGGAGCCGAATGAGATCCGCGCGATCAGCGCCGCAGAATCGCGGCGGGAGAGGATACGGAAACGACAGATGATAAAAAACGCAGTGTTCGATCTGGGAAACGTCATGGTTTCCTTTGATCCCGTAAGCTACGCGGGAAGGCTCGGGATCCCGGAGGAGAAGATCGATCCCCTGATGCGCGCCGCGGTGTGGTCGAAGGAATGGAGCGACTACGACCGGGGCGTGATCCTGAACAAAAGCGAGCTCCTGGAAAAGGAAACGGCGAAAAATCCCGGACTGGCGGAGGAACTCCGGCTCTTCCTCCGGAACTGGGAGGAACTTCTTTTCGATATCCCGGAGTCGGCCGGGCTGGTAAAAAAGCTGAAAGGGGAGGGGTACCGGGTCTTCCTGCTTTCCAATCTTTCCTACGACGGCAAAAACTACGCCATGCGCTATCCCTTCATGAAGGAATTCGAGGGGACCGTTTTCTCGTGCGACGAGCATAAAAACAAGCCGGAAGCCGGGCTTTACAAGCTTCTTCTCGGCCGGTACGGCCTTCTGGCGGAGGAGACCGTGTTTTTCGACGACTACCCGCCGAATATCGAAGGCGCGAACGCCGTGGGCATCCACGGGATCCTCTTCCGGGATGCGGCGGACGCCGAAAGGGAATTCCGCCGCGTCGCGTCGGAGGAGTCCGCCTTCTGAAAAAGAGAAAAACAGAAAAAGACCCGGAGGACGGTTTGCCCTCCGGGTCTTTTGGATTTACACGAAGAGATGATTCTGGACCGCGTCCACCGCGCCTTTGAGATAGGCGGTGAAATACGCCTCGCAGGTATAATGCCCGCCCACCATGTCGATCAGATGATCGTTCATGATGCACCCGTCGAAGCCGACCTCATCCAGAGCCTTCAGCACGTTGATCAGGTTATAATACCCGGCGTCGGGGAAGGTCTCGTTGAAGCCGCCGGGAGCGTCGAGAGGAGCGGTGACGTTCCGGACGTGAAGCTTGAACAAAAGCTTTCTTTCGGCCAGCCAGCGGATGAATTCCTCCACGGTGGCGCCCATCTTCGTTCCGCCCTCCAGCCAGCAGCCCACGCACAGGCAGCAGCCGATGTTGGGGCTTCCCGCAATGGTCAGGGCGCGCTTGTAGCCTTCGAAATTGCCGAACAC
>CACYBP010000071.1 GCA_902772625.1 Oscillospiraceae bacterium | reverse complement strand
TTGTCAAGTCCCGCCGCCCTCTTCCCCCGAGGGAAAGAGACGCCGGGTTTCAATTTTCAGACGCGTTTCCCCGGGTTTTGTTCCCGCGGCGGAAAGTTTTCGACGCCCGTATTGTATCATGAAAGTCCCCTCTTCGTCAAGCGGACGGCCGCGCCTTGATTTTTCCGGTTCTCCGTGCTATGATATTCCCGAAAGAACCCGGGCGGTTCCGCCGCCCGAGAAGGAGGATCCCCATGCTTCCCGTGATTGAAACCTCCCTATGCGCCGGAGCGTGCGCTCCGTTTTCCTTTCTCCACGCGTCAGACACCCATCTGACCCGCGCCGACCGGCGCGACAATCCCATGAAAAACGAGCTGGCGCGCCGCCGCACCCCAGTCTTCCCCGCCTCGGAGGAGGGCTACGCCGGGCTGATGGCGATGCCCGGGGACGGGCTGATCGTGCACACCGGCGATCTGATCGATTTCGTTTCCGAGGCCAATCTGGACGCGGCCATGGCCCTTTCGGCAAGCCACGATCTCTTTTTCGCCGTGGGCAATCACGAGTTTTCCCGATACGTGGGCGAGGCCTTTGAAGACGGCCGGTACCGGGAAGAAAGCTTCGATCAGGTTTCGGCCTGCTTCCGGAACCCGCTTCGCTTCGCCGTGCGCGAAAGGAACGGCGTGATGCTGGTGGGGATGGACAACGGATATTACCTGCTGGACAACCGGCAGTTTTCCGCCCTGAAGCGGGTGGTCTCCCTCGGGATGCCGATCCTGCTTTTCCTGCACACGCCGCTTTACGAGGAAAAGCTCGCCGACATGGTCTTTGCCGAGGGGAATCCCTGCTCCTATCTGATGGGCGCGCCGGAGAAGCTCTGCTTCACCTATCCCCCCGACCGGCGGATCCAGCAGACCGCCGACGGCGTCACCCGCGCGGCTTACGAGTATATCCTCTCCGAGCCCCTGATCAAGGCGGTGTTCGCGGGACACCTCCACTTCGACGCCGAGACCATGCTGACCCCCTCGCTTCCCCAATTCGTCACCGGAAAGGCAACTTTCCGGCGCGTGACGGTGGAATAAAGGCAGAGAAACAAAAAAACGCTGCGGGCTTCCTCCGGAAGTCCGCAGCTTTTTTCAAGTCAGGCTTTTCAAAAGCCCTGATGGCCGTAATCAAAGCCGCAATGGGAAAGAAATTCCCGCGCCATCAGCGTGGCGCCCACCTGATTCGGATGGATCCGGTCCCAGGCGATATAAGTGGAATGCCTGACCCGGCAGTAGTCGGCGTAAAGCTTCTGGAAGTCCACGAAGACGCAGCCGTGCTTTTCCGCAAGCTTCCGGCAGATCTCCACGTACTCGTCCATACGGGCGCGCATGGTATCCTTCTCATTCGGCTCCATATAGTAGGGCGAAAGGAGGAAGATCCCCTTGACCCGGCCCTTGACGGCCAGGATCATCTTTTCCAGGTTGCTTTCGTATTCGTCGGGCATGACCTGCGCATCGAACATGGCGGGGGTGTCGAACTGACGCCACACGTCGTTGATGCCGATGCAGATCGAGACCCAGTCGGGATCGAGAGAGGTCACGTCGCGGTCGAACCGCGCGAGAAGATCCCGGCTGGTGTTGCCGCCGACGCCGGAATTGGTGACGCGAAGCTTGATTTCGGGATAGACCGCCGAGAGTAGGTTCTCGATCACGCGGACGTAGCTTCTGCCCACGTTGTCAAAAAGCCCCTCGCCCACCGGCTGGGCCGAGCCCATATCGGTGACGGAATCCCCCGCGAATACGATGCGGTCGCCGTTTTCAAAAATCATACCGTTTTCTCCTTTTTTGCTTTATGTTCCGCCGGGTTTTCACCGCGCGATGGGCGCGAGATCTTCTTCCGTGAGACCGAGAAGATCCGCAACGAGCTCTGCGTTTTTGAAGGGGGCGAGATTCTCGGGCACGTTATGGATATCGCTTCCGAAGAGGAATTTGCACCCTTCTTCCTTCGCGAGCCGGAAGAGCCGGATCACCGAGGCCTTTTCCACCTCTTCTGGGGTCTTTTTCACCATGGAGGAGATGTTGATCTCAAAGGCGATGCCCTTTCCGGCGGCTTTCGCGAAAAGCCTTCTGTAGCGGTCGTCGGGGATCAGATCGATCAGGATCTCGTTGTCGTAGGGGCAGGCCACCGCCTCGAAGGGGTGCGCCATGGCGGTGACGTATTTCGAAAGCGGGCAGTCCACGATCTCCTCGAAGGCCGCGAGCATGAACTCCGCGTGCTTTTCGTAGGGATGATAGTATTCCTTGGGCATCATCATATGGGTGTGGGAATTGGGCACCAGCATGTATTCAAATCTCTCGGCGACCTCCTCGGTGCAGGCGACGCCGTGCCGCCAGGGATCGTATTCGCATTCGCATCCGAAGTAGACCCGGAGCCCGGGAACGTCGGCCTTTTCGATCGCCGGGCGGAGAGAGGCGACGTGGTCGTAATCCTGCGGGACGTAAAAGTCGTTGGCGCCGGGGATCGCGGCGTCCCAGAAGTGGTTGGATATGCCGAGCTTGGTAAGCCCCAGCTTTTTTGCCGTTTCAAGATACCCTTCCAGGGTCGCGGTTGGTTTTGCGCACAGAGACAGATTGGTATGCACGTGAAAATCGTGGGTGATCTTCATGCTCTTCTCCCCTTTCATGTCGCGCGGCGCGCCATGAAACATGCGCCGCCGTTTTCTTTATCATACCGCAGGAAAGACGGGAAATCAAGTGCCCGCGCCTCTCTTTTTTCAGAGTTGACAAAGCCTTTCCTCCATGATAAAGTAAAGCCACGGGAGCCTTCGGAAAAGACGCGGGCCGTCCTTTTCCGGCCGTCCCGAAGACCGAAGAAAGGAATTCGACTCATGAAACTGAATCTGATCCCCCAGCCGAAGAGCGTCGAGCTTCTCGGTCACGTGCTTTTATCCACCGGCGCCGTTTC
>CACYBP010000070.1 GCA_902772625.1 Oscillospiraceae bacterium | reverse complement strand
TTCTTGCCTTTTTCCCCTCCGGATAGTATACTGTTTCCTGAGAAGGACCGTTTCCGGACGGGGCGGACCCCCGCCCGGAAAAGCCCTCCCGCGGCGTGTGTCAGACGGGAAAAAGTGGAAAGGATCGGGTGACCTATATGGAAAAGCAGGAGAAGCGGCCGGCGATCTCCGGCGCGACGCAAAAGCGCGTCTATCTCGCAGGGCCCTTTTTCAAAAAAGAAGAGATCGGGTGGATCGCCTACGCGGAATCGGTCCTTGCCGAAAGGGGCTTCGCCTTTTTCAGCCCGATGCGCCACCCGGTCGAGGGGGAGCCCGGCACACCGGCCTGGGCGCGGCGGGCTTTTGAGATGGACCGGGCTGAGATCGACCGCGCCGATCTCGTCGTGGCGCTCTATTCCGGCAGCGAAGGCGACACCGGCACCGCCTGGGAATGCGGCTACGCCGCGGCCCGGGGAAAGCCGGTGGTCCTGGTCCACGTCCGGAGGGAGGGGGATTCCAACCTCATGATGCACTGCGGCGCCTCGACCAATATTTTTCTCGACGAGCTCCGGGAATACGATTTTGAGACCATGCCCGCCTTTGAATTCGAAGGGAAAATGTTCTGAAAACGCGTCCGGCCTATAAAATACAAAGGCTCCCGCCCGCAAAAGAGGGCGGGAGCTTTTTTCGGCGCGCGGCCCCGGGCGATCCTGCCCCGGCGGGTTCCGGGACGCGCGGAAAAGGCTTCAAAAACGGGGGATTGACAGGGTTTCCGGTTCCGGGTATAATCGGTTTCAGAGAAACGCGATTTCAAAAAGAGGAGGAAGCGACATGGTAAAAGGCTTGAGCCACGCGGCGATCCGCGCGCGGGACCTGGAGAAAAGCCTCCGGTTTTATAAAGAGGTCCTCGGGCTGGAGGAGGCCTTCCGGATCACCGAGGAGGACGGGAGCGCGAGACTGGTCTATCTCTGGATCGCGCCGGGACAGTTCATCGAGATTTTCCCGCACGGAGAAAAAGAACCGGAGAGAGGCCCGGATACGATCGGGCTGCAGCATATCTGTCTGGAGACCGCCGACGTGGAGGAGGCCTACGCCCGCCTGACCTCCCGCGGGGTCGTGACCGACACCGGGATCGTCACCGGAAGGGCGAAATGCCGTCAGTTCTGGCTCCACGACCCCGACGGCAACCCCATCGAGCTGATGGAATTGGGCCCGGAATCCATGCAGGCGCAGGCGGCGGCGCGCTTCGCCGCAAGAGAGAAAGGCGGGGAAAAGGCATGAAAAGAGATTTTCTCAAGGCCACCGGCCGGGAGATCGGGGAAAACGCGCTCTCCTGCCGGGTGTGGGTAGACGGGAAAGAGGCCGGCGCTCTTTACCAGACCGCCGTCTGTCACCGGCGCGCCTGGATACGGGATCCGGAGCTATCCTCGGCCGCCGTGGGGATCGCGAACGCCCGGGGAAAGGCCCGGGTGGAGATCGAGCCGCTGGACGGCCCGGTAAAGACCGCGCTGGTCCGTCCCCTGTCCCTGGAGATCGAGGCGCGGGCGGAGGACGGCAGGATCGTTTTCGAGGCGCCCTCTCCCTCCTCCCTCACGGTGGAATTCGACGGCCGGTACGACCGGGTCCTGCATCTTTTCCTGAATGAGCCGGATGAGAAAAAACCCGATCCGGCTTCCCCCGGCGTGCGCTATTTCGGACCCGGCGTCCACAAGGACGTGATCGTGGATATCAAGGACGGCGAGACCGTGTATCTCGACGACGGCTGCCTCCTTTACGGCGTGCTCCGGTGCGACGGGGCGAAGGATTTCACCATCGCGGGGCACGGCGCCCTGTGCGGCAGCGTCTACGACCGCTGGCGCGACACGGTGGTCCCGGTGGACCTTACGCGCGCGAAAAATTTCAGGGTCCGGGATATCACGATTCTTGATCCCGCGGCCTGGACCTTCAACCTCTATTTGTGCGAGGACGGAGAGGTGGACCGGGTCAGGATCGTGTCCGCCCGCAGCAACAGCGACGGCCTGACCTTCCAGACCTGCCGCCGGATCGCGGCCCGAAACTGCTTCGTCCGCTCCTGGGACGACTGCCTGGTGGTGAAGGGCTACGACGGCGACGTGGACGATATCCTCTTTGAAAACTGCGTGCTCTGGACCGACCTGGCCCAAAGCTTGGAGGTAGGATACGAGACCCGGGCCGACGTGATGAAGAACATCCGCTTCCGGAAGATCACCGTCCTTCACAATTTCCACAAGCCGGTGATGTCGGTGCACAACAGCGACCGCGCCGCCGTCCGGGACGTGCTCTTCGAGGACGTCACGGTGGAGGACGCCGAGATGGGAGAAGGGGACGGCACGCCCTGGCTTCTCGAGCTGACTACCACCGCCTCCCAGTGGTCGAGGACCGCGGAAAGAGGCACGATCGACGGGGTGACCGTCCGGCGCGTGAAGGTGCTTGGGGGCAAGCGCCCCGGCGTCAGGATCGTCCCGGCGGGAAAGGACGCCCCGATCGATCACGTCAGGATATCCGGACTGGAGGTGCTGGGGGAGAAGATCACCTCTTTTGATCAGCTTCCCGCCGAGCTTTCGCCCCTGACCGGCCCCTCGGTCGGCTTTGCCGGGGACGGGGAGTAAAAAAAGTCCCCGCCGGGGCGGCGATAGGCGAAGGGCGGCCGCCGCGGGGAGGAGCAGCTTACCCGACGGGGCGCTTCGACCGGAAGCGTCCCGTCTTTTTGCCCCTTTCCGGCCCGGGAGCTCTTGTCACCGGGGGAGAATTATGCTATACTGAAAGAAGAGAAATCGGCGGAAAGCCAGCTTATCCATATAGGGAGGACAGTATATGAAGGTTCTTGTCACCGGCGGAGCCGGGTACATCGGCAGCCACACCTGCGTGGCGCTTCTGGAGGCGGGGTACGACGTCGCCTGCATCGACAATCTTGACAACAGCTCTTACGAGGCGATCCGCCGTGTGGAGGAGCTGACCGGCAAGAAGATCCCCTTTTATGAAAAGAATATTCTGGACCGCGACGCCCTGAAGGCGGTGTTCGAGGCCGAAAAGCCCGACGCGGTCATTCATTTCGCCGCGCTGAAGGCGGTGGGCGAATCTGTAGCGAAGCCTCTGGAATACTATCACACCAACGTGTTCGGCACCATCACCCTTCTGGAGGTCATGCGCGAGGTTGGCGTAAAAAAACTGGTGTACAGCTCCTCCGCCACGGTCTACAGCTCGGTCAAGGAGATGCCGGTGAACGAAAACTCCTTCGCCTACGTCACCACCAACCCCTACGGCTGGACCAAGATCATGTGCGAGCAGATTATCCGCGACACCGCGAAGGCCGATCCGGAGCTTTCGGCGGCGCTTCTGCGCTACTTCAACCCGGTGGGCGCGCATCCCTCGGGACGCATCGGCGAGGATCCGGCGGGCATCCCCAACAACCTCATGCCCTACATCGCCCAGGTGGCCAGCGGCAAGCTCCAGAGACTTTCGGTTTACGGCAACGACTATCCCACCCGGGACGGCACCGGCGTGCGCGATTATATCCACGTGTGCGACCTGGCGGACGGCCACGTGCTGGCTCTGGGCAAGATCGCCGGGGGCAAGGGCGTTTATACCTACAATCTCGGCAGCGGCAAGGGCACCTCGGTCCTGGAGATGGTGGCGGCCTTTGAAAAGGCCTCGGGCAAAAAGATCCCCTACGTCATCGCGCCGCGCCGCCCGGGCGACATCGCCGAGGTCTATGCCGACGCGTCGCTCGCCGAAAAGGAGCTGGGCTTCAAGACCAGACGCGACGTCTTCGATATGTGCCGGGACCTCTGGAACTGGCAGGCGCAGAATCCCAACGGATACGAAAAGTGATCCCCGGGCGTTCTGAGAAAGGATCTTTCTTATGAGCTATATGACGGAATATCAGAGATGGCTTTCCCGCCCCGATCTGGACCCCCTTCTGAGAGAAGAGCTGGAGGCCATGAAGAACGACGAAAAGGCCATCGAAAACGCCTTCTTCGCGCCGCTTTCCTTCGGAACGGCGGGGCTTCGCGGCGTCATGGGCGCGGGGATCAACCGCATGAACCGCTACACCGTGGCCCAGGCCACGGCGGGGCTTGCCGCCTACGTCAATTCCTTCGGGAAAGAGGCGGCCGAAAAGGGCTGCGCCATCGCCTACGACAGCCGCAACAACAGCACCTTCTTCGCCGAGATCGCCTCGCGGGTGCTGGCCGAAGAGGGGATCCGGGTCTATCTCTTCGACGAGCTGCGCCCCACCCCGGAGCTCTCCTTTATCATCCGCAAAAACGGCTATCAGGCCGGCATCAACATCACCGCCAGCCACAACCCCAAGGAATACAACGGCTACAAGGTCTACGGGGACGACGGAGCGCAGCTTTCCACCGCTGTGGCCGCCGCGGTGTCCGAAAGGATCCGGGGGATCGACCTCTTCGCCGTGAAGCTCGCGGATTTTGAAGAGGCGAAAAAAGACGGCCGGATCACCCTTCTCGGCAAGGACGCCGACGAGGCCTTCTACAAGGCGATCCTCGATACCGTCATCGATCCGGACGCGGTCCGGAAGGCGGAGGATTTCGCCATCATCTTCACCCCCTTCCACGGCGCGGGATACCGGGAGGTGCCGGAGATCCTTCACCGGATCGGCCTGAAAAACCTGACCACCGTGAAGGAGCAGATGGTCCTGGACGGCAATTTCCCCACGGTGAAAAGCCCCAACCCCGAAAACAAAGAGGGCTTCGCCATCGCCATCGACATGGCGAAAAAGGCGAACGTGGATCTTCTGGTGGGCACCGATCCCGACGCCGACCGGCTCGGCGCGGTGGTGCGCACCTCCGACGGCGGATACGAAAGCCTCTCCGGCAACCAGATGGGCGTTCTGCTTCTGGACTATATCATCAAGAGCCGCCGGGAGCGCGGTACCCTTTCCGACCGCGCGGTGGCGATCACCTCCTGCGTGTCCACCCGCATGGCCGAGGCGGTAGCGAAGGCGAACGGGGTGGAGCTGGATTACTGCTTCACCGGCTTCCGCTTCATCGCCGAACGCATGAACCGGCACCTTGCGGAGGGAAAGCAGTTCCTTCTGGGCTTTGAGGAATCCTGCGGCTATCTGATGGGCGATTACGCCCGGGACAAGGACGCCGTGGGCGCGGCGGCCATGGTGACCGAGATGGCGGCTTACTATCACCTCCGGGGCAAGACGCTTTACGACGTGCTTGCCGAGTGCTATGAGACCTACGGCTATTTCACCGAGGAGACCATGAATCTGGTGATGCCGGGGGTGGACGGTCTGGAGAAAATGCGGACCTTGATGAAGACCCTGCGCGAAACGCCGCCTTCTGAGATCGCGGGCTTCAGGACCCTGAAGGTCAGCGACTATCTCACCGGCACGATCACCGGAGACGGGGGAGACGGAAAGGAAGAAAAGCTTCCCGCGCATCTCACCGGGTCCGACGTGCTGGGCTTCACGCTGGAGGGCGGCGCCGAGGTGCTGGTGCGTCCTTCGGGCACCGAGCCCAAGGTCAAGGTCTACGTGATGACCCGCGCCTCCTCCCGCGAGGAAGCCGAAAGGATCAAAAAGACTCTGACGGAGGCCTGCAAGGGCTGGGCCTGACGACAAAAAACCGGCGGGCGGGAAAACGCGTCGTTTTTCCGCCCGCCTTTCTCATCGGGAAAGGGAGAATAATGGCACAGAACTGGTTCCGTTACCGCTCGCCGGAGGAGATCCGGGCCGACGCAAAGGCAAACGGCGTCCATATCCCCCTGGCCGAAAGCGCCGGGGTCCTCCGGGAAAAGCTCTCCTTCGGGAGCGTGACCCTGGAAAACAGGATCGGCGTCGCGCCGATGGAGGGAGTGGACAGCCTTCCCTCGGGCGCGCCGTCCGAGCTGACCTTCCGCCGCTACGGGCGCTTCGCCCGGGGAGGGGCGGGGCTGATCTGGCTGGAGGCGACGGCGACGTCGCAGGCCGGCAGGAGCCACCGGTATCAGCTGATGCTGAACGAAAAAACGCTCCCCGCCTTTCAGAGGCTCGCCGACGGGATCCGGGAGGAGGGCCTCCGGCAAAACGGCTTCGCGCCGTATCTGGTGATCCAGGCGCATCACGCGGGCCGCATGGCCGAGGGACGGCCGATGGTCGCCCGCTTTTACCCGGGAAGGGACGAAAAGCTCCGGGGCTTTACCGGAAAGCTCGTTTCCGACGGCGAGCTGGAGGCAGTGGAGGAGGAAATGGGGAACTTCGCCGGACTTGCGAAGAAGGCGGGCTTCGACGCGGTGGAGATCAAATGCTGCCACGGGTATCTTCTGGGAGAGCTGCTTTCAGCCTACGAGCGGCCGGGAAAGTACGGCGGGAGCTTTGAAAACCGCACCCGGCTCACCCGGAACGCGGTGAAGGCCGCGAAGGTCCACCGGGACGCGCGCTTTCTGGTCACCGCCCGGCTCGGGATCCGGGACGGGGAGCCGTACCCCTACGGCTTCGGGGTCCGGAAGGACGGCGGGGACGCGCCTGATATGACCGAACCCGTTCGCCTGGTGAAGGAATTCGCCCGGGAGGGGATGCCCTTTCTGAATCTCTCGCTGGGGCTGACGCTGACGGCGGCCGCCGAAAAGAATCCGCTCCTGGATCTCGCGCGGATCGCCGACCTGACCGGACAGGTCAAAAAAGCCTGCCCGGAGATGACGGTATCGGGCACCGCTTTTTCGTATTTCCGCGAATTCGCGGGGCTCCACGCCGCGGGATGCGTGGAGGAGGGCGTGTGCGATCACGTGCTTTTCGGCCGGATGGCCTTTGCCGATCCCGATTTCCCCCGGGAGCTTCGCGACACGGGAAGGATCGATCCCGGGAAGACCTGCCTGGCCTGCGGCGGCTGCGGCCGCCTGATCGGTGCGCGAAAGCCCACCGGGTGCGTCGTGCGTGATCGGGAAACCTACCCGGTCAGGGAATAAAGGCGCTTTCGGAAGAGGAAAGCGTCTGGAGAAAGAAAACCGGCGCGGCCGTCTTCGGCCGCGCCTTTCGCGCTTTTCAGAGGGATCGCCCCGTGTTTTGACGTCATGAAAGGCAGTTAATCGTCATGAACGGCATATCGCCCGCTTTTTCCGTTGACGGGACCGGGTTTCGATGTTAGTATAATGACAAAAAGAGGATGCGGAAAAGGAGGGAGAAGGATGGAGCAGCTGAAGATCGGCATACTGGACGATCAGGAGGAAAGCCGCGCCCATATCAGATCCCTTCTGGTCACCTATTTGGGGCAAAACGGTCTCGAAGCGGAAATAGAGGAATACGGGAAAGCGGACGCGCTTCTGGACAGCGCGTACCAGTCTCTGGATCTTCTGTTTCTGGACGTGGTGCTGGGGGAGAAAAACGGCATGGAAGTCGCCGCCCGGGTGCGCAGGGACCGGCCCTTCCTTCCCCTCGTGATCGTGTCCCGGTACCTCAATTTCGCCGTCGACGGATACCTGGTCAAGGCCACGGCTTACCTTTTGAAGAGGAATCTCGATCGGGATTTCCCCTCCGTCATGACGCACGTTATGGAGCAGCTTCATTTTTCCGCCGCCGAGCTTACGCTTCACGTGAAAAAATCCCTGATAAAGCTCCCGGCCCGCGAGATCCTCTTCGTGGAAGGGGTCGGCCGGAAATGCGTCTATCACCGGGAAAGCGCGGAGGAGAAGGAGATCGCCGTGTATCAAATGATTGCGGAAGCGGAACGCGATCTTGCTCCGCACGCTTTTCTGCGCATCCACAAAAAATACCTGATCAATCTCATGCACTGCCGCCGGATCTCCGGTTACGAGGCGGCTCTGGATAACGGCGCCGTTTTGCCCTGTTCCCGCGCGTACTACGGGGAAATACTGTCGGACTGGATCAGGTGGAACGGGAGGAATGCATGAATTTAATTCCGGTCCTTATCAATCTGCTGACGTCCTTTTCCGAGTTTTTCTGCGGGTGTATCCTGTTCTTCTCCGCTTTTCCCAGGCGGGAGAGCCGTGCCTGGATCTTCTGGACCCTTTTGACAGCGGGCGGCGCTATCCACACGGCGGTGTCTTTTCTGAACGTACCGGGCGGGTATGGGAGCTTATTGATCATAATGTGTCTCTGGCTTTCGGTCTTTTCGGTGTGCTTTGACGGCGCTTTCCACAGAAAGCTTCTGATCGTCCTTTCCTTCTGGGCGGTCTCTTTCGCGGTGGATTATACGGTCCTGCTTCTGAGCCGCCTGATCACGGCGCAGGCCGCGGATCTTTCTGAGGAGACCGGCACGGCGGTTTTTCTGATCTCCTCGGTGGCGGCGCGCACGCTGCTCGTGTTTTTCTCTTTTACGGCGTCCCTGCTTTTCAAACGAAGCGGGATCCCGGAAAGGAAACCGTGGACCGTCCCTCTTTCGCTGTCCTTTGCCTTTATCCCCGTCTATTCGATCTTCTGTTTGTCCTTCGCCATCAGAAGCGTTCTCAACGCGGACGATCCCGCCGAGACCTCCATAACCCTTCTTTTCAGCACGTCTCTTCTGGCGGTCAACATGTTCCTTCATCTGATGCTGAACCTTTCGGTCAAGGCGCGGATCGTCGACGAGGAGAACCGCCTTTTACAGGTCCGGGTACAGGAAAGCCTGAAACGGGCCGAAGCCCTTGAGGAATCGTTTCGTGAACAGAGGAAGATCACCCA
>CACYBP010000069.1 GCA_902772625.1 Oscillospiraceae bacterium | reverse complement strand
TGTCAAGCGACTCATTCTCTCTGAGATGTACTTCTGACATGTTTTTCCCTCCCTCCGGAACTACCATATCGCAGTGACCTACGATAGTGTTATTATACACTGCGGAAGCTTATCTGTCAAGAGTTTTTTCGGAAGTCGCGGCCTTATTTTGCCACGATGTTGACGATCTTGTTTTTGATGACGATGACCTTGACCACGTTCTTGCCTTCGATCGCCGCCCTGACCTTCGCGTCGTCCCGGGCCGCGGCCTCGGCCACGGCGTTGTCTGCGTCCATGGGAACCGTGACGGTGCTCTTGAGCTTTCCGTTCACCTGCACGGCGATTTCCACCGCAGCGGCCACCGTCTTGGCTTCGTCGTAGGCGGGCCAGGAGGCGAGCGACAGGAAGCCTTTGCCGCCCAGCGTTTCCCACATTTCCTCAGTCAGATGAGGCGCGAAGGGATTGAGCAGGGTGATAAAGGTCTTCAGCTCGTCCTTCGTCAGGCTGCCGTTGTCGGTGATCTCGTTCAGAAGGGTCATCAGCGCCGCGATCGCGGTGTTGAACTTCATCCCGTCGATATCCTCGGTGACCTTCTTGATCGTTTTGTGGAAGGAAGGCTCCAGCTTTTCGGTGACGCCCTCTCCCCTCACAAGCTCGGTCAGACCGGCCACGCGGTCCAGGAAGCGTTTGCATCCGCGGATCGCCGCCGGAGACCAGGGAGCCGACTTTTCAAAGTCGCCGATGAACATCTCGTAAAGGCGCAGGGTGTCCGCGCCGTATTCGGCGATGATATCGTCCGGATTGATGACGTTGCCGCGGGATTTGGACATCTTCTCCCCGTTTTCGCCGAGGATCATGCCGTGCGCCGTGCGTTTCAGGTAGGGCTCCGGGCAGGGCAGCACGCCGATATCGTAGAGGAAGTGCGCCCAGAAACGCGAATAGAGCAGATGCAGGGTGACGTGCTCCATGCCGCCGTTGTACCAGTCCACCGGCATCCAGTAATCCAGGGCTTCTTTGCTTGCCGGCGCGGTGTCGCAGTGCGGATCGCAATAGCGCATGAAATACCAGGAGGAGCCGGCCCAGTTTGGCATGGTGTCGGTTTCGCGTTTCGCGGGTCCGCCGCAGCAGGGGCAGGTGGTGTTTACCCAATCCTCCATGGCGGCCAGAGGCGAATCGCCGTTTTCGGTGGGTTCGTACGCCTCCACCTCGGGCAGCATCAGCGGCAGCTCCTCCTCAGGCAGCGGCACCCAGCCGCACTTGTCGCACCACACCATCGGGACCGGTTCGCCCCAATAGCGCTGGCGGGAGAAGAGCCAGTCGCGCAGCTTGTAATTGACCTTGGATTTGCCCACGCCCTTTTCGGTGAGCCAGGCGATGATGGCCTTCTTGGCGTCGGCCACCTCCATGCCGTCCAGGAAGCCGGAATTGACCATTCTGCCGGTCTCCACGTCGGTGAAGGCTTCGTTTTCCACGTCTCCGCCGGCCACGACCTCCACGATGGGAAGATCGAATTTCTTCGCGAATTCAAAGTCGCGCGTATCGTGCGCCGGGACCGCCATGATGGCGCCGGTGCCGTAGGTGGCGAGGACGTAATCGGAGATATAGATCGGGATTTCCTTCCCGTTGACCGGATTGATCGCGCGCACGCCCTCCAGGCGGACGCCGGTCTTGTCTTTCGAAAGCTCGGTGCGCTCAAAATCAGACTTCTTCGCGGCCTCGGCTCGATAAAGGGTGATGGCGGGCATATTCGTGAGCCGGTCCGCCCACTTGTCGATCAGCTCGTGCTCCGGCGAGATGACCATATAGGTCGCGCCGAAGAGGGTGTCGGGGCGGGTGGTGAACACCGTCAGCTTGTCCCCGGCGGTGGTGAGGAAATCAACCTCAGCGCCTTCGCTCCGGCCGATCCAGTTGATTTCCTGGGTCTTGACCCGTTCGATGAAGTCCAGATCCGCAAGCCCGTCGATCAGCTTTTCGGCGTAATCGGTGATGCGGAGCATCCACTGGCTTTTCACCTTGTGGATGACGTCGCCGCCGCAGCGCTCGCACTTGCCGTTGACCACCTCTTCGTTGGCAAGACCGATCTTGCAGGAGGGGCAGAAATTGATGGTCATTTCCTTTTTGTAGGCAAGGCCGTGCTTATAGAGCTGCAGGAAGATCCACTGAGTCCAGCGGTAATACTTGGGATCGGTGGTGTCGATCTCCCGCGTCCAGTCGAAGGAAAGACCGATGGACTTGATCTGCTCGGTAAAGTGCGCGATGTTCTTTTTGGTCACCACGGCAGGGTGCACGTGGTTTTTGATGGCGTAATTCTCTGTGGGAAGGCCGAAGGCGTCCCATCCGATGGGGAACAGAACGTTGTATCCCTGCATCCTCTTTTTCCGCGATACGATGTCCATGGCGGTATAGGGACGCGGATGACCGATGTGAAGCCCCTGTCCCGAGGGATAGGGAAATTCCACCAGGGTATAGTATTTCGGTTTCGAAGGATCGAGCTTCGCGTGGAAGGCGCCTTCCTCTTCCCAGCGCTTCTGCCACTTCTTTTCGATCGAAGTAAAATCGTACTTCACGGGTTCTTTCCAGTCCTTTCTCTTCTGCCTTTATTTCAGGAGCTCTTCCACGTTGACGTGCGGCGCGTCGTTCCAAAGTCTTTCAATGGCGTAGAATTCCCGGGTTTCCTTACGGAACACGTGGATCACCACGTCGCCGTAATCCATCAGCACCCATCCCGAAGCCTGCAGACCTTCCACGCTCAAAGGCATGACGCCCGCTTCCTTGAGCTTGCGTTCGATCTCTTCGGTGACGGCGCGGATCTGCGCGGGCGAGGAGCCGGTGCAGATCACGAAATAGTCGGCGATGGTGGTAAGCTCCCGGATGTCCAGCGCTTCGATATCGGCGGCCATCTTGCTGTCGGCGGCCTTCACGGCGATTTTCAGGATTTCATTCGGTGTCATTGATACTCCTCATTTCTTGAAGGATATTCTTGTAATATTCATAGGTCTTCCGGGTGTCGGGATGGATGGCGCGCCCCTTTTTCGTCTCCCGAACGAGTGTCATGCGCGCTTCCTCGCACGCCGCGGCCTCCAGACTCTTTTCCGCGAGCG
Source organism: Oscillospiraceae bacterium (assembly GCA_902772625.1). GTDB lineage: Bacteria > Bacillota > Clostridia > Oscillospirales > QAMX01 > RUG11797. The sequence goes on along the minus strand of CACYBP010000069.1, from coordinate 916 downwards.
CTCTGAGCGGAGAAAGCTCCCGCGCGAAATCGCGTCCGGGCTCGGTGAGGTCGGCCACGTAGATCAGAAGCTGCAGCGGCGTCATGTTTTCTTCGCCCGTGGCGTGGGTGCGGATCGCCTCGGCCACGTCGAAGGGAGCGCCGAATTCGCGCTTCGCCCGCACGCTTCCCGACAGGGCGTGAAGCACCTGGGGGCATTGAAGCGTATCGTTATCCACGATTATACCGCATTCCGAAAGCATTTTCAACTGGGAATTGATCTCCCATTCCTTGGTGGAATCGTGGAGCAGGGCCGCGAGCCTTGCCTTTTCCCGGTCGATGCCGTGGATCGCGGCCAGCCTTTCCGCCTCCCCCACCACGCCGAGGACGTGGCGGAAGCGCCTTTCGGAAAGCTCGCCCTTTACGATCCGAAAGATCTCGTCCCAGGTCATAAATAAAGCTTCCTTTCCCGGATATACTCTCTGATCTTTTCGGGAAGGAGCGGGCATTCCCCGCCCCGGGCGACGGCTTCCCTGATCTCGCTGGAGGAGACGCGGAGCACCCGGTGGGAAAGCAGGGTCACCCGGGCGCCGAAGCGCCTTTCCAGTTCTCCTTTCTGCTTTTCCAGAAGCGGGAGTTCTTCCTCCTCCCGGGCTGCGGCGGCGATCCGGGCGAGGCGGAAGATCTCTTGCGCCCGGAACCAGTGATCCAGACTCAGGAACATATCCCCGCCCATGATCAAAAAGATCTCGTCCTCCGGATAGATCTCCCGGAGCTCGCGGAGGGTGTCGACGGTATAGCTTCGCTCTTCTCTCTGAAGCTCCAGACGGGAGGCTTCCCCGCCCGGGATAGATTCCGCGGCAAGCGCGGTCATTTCAAAGCGCTCCTCCGCGTCGGCCGAGCCGGGCGGAAGGGGCTTGTGAGGCGGGATGAAGGCG
>CACYBP010000068.1 GCA_902772625.1 Oscillospiraceae bacterium | reverse complement strand
TTGATCTCAGTCTTCGATGTGAAGCCGGACGCCGGCGTTCTGAAGCGTTTCCTGCAAAAGCTTCACCGGAAGCTCTGAAAGCGCCTCGCCCCGCTTCACCGCAAGGGCCGCAGCGGCTCCCGCCGCCTCGCCCGACAAGGCGCACACCGGGATCACCCGGGCAAGCTCCCATCCGTCGCCTCCAGCGGAGATCACGCGTCCCGCGGCGGCGATATTGGGATATTCCGGATGGAAAAGCGTGCCGTAAGGCAGCTCGAAGTGCCTGCCCGCCTGCCGGAAATCGCCGAGGCGTCCGACGCTTTCGGGGGAAAAGACGCCTTCCTCCTCCCCGGTGAAGGTGACCTTGCCCAGAAGGCGGCGGATCTTCCGGTACTGGGGCATGGTGGGAAGCGATGAAATCTCAAAGGCGGATTTGTCCTTCGAGCGAAGAAGCTCCATCGCCCGTCTTTTTCCTTCATAGAGATAGCGGTTTTCCTCGTCGGAGGAGATGCCGCGGAAGGTCCTGACCTCCGCCGGGTGTCCTTCACCCCGGAGATCGGAGCCGAGCGAGTAGGTCCTCCGGAGATCCAGCATATCCCGCGCCGGATCGTGGGACAAAAGATCCTCCCGTCCGAAGCCCTGCATCGCGTAGGTCAGGAAGTTTTCGCCCTCCTCGGTGGGCATCCCGGCGCGATGGAGCACCGAGGCCTCCCCCGTTGCGTCCACCACCGCTCCCGCGGGGAAGAATTCCCGGCCGGAGGCGGTCTCGGTCATGACGCCGAGGCACTTCTTTCCTTCCATCACGGGATAGACCGCCAGCACGTCGAAAAGCAGATCGCTTCCGTTTTCCCGCACGTATTCGTCCAGAGCCAAAGAGAAGGCGTTGGGTGAATAGAGCGTGGAAAACCGCCCGTTCCGGTGGTGGTTTTCGCCCCTCCCGCCCCAGGCGGCGGGCAGATTTTCAAAGCCGTACCGGACCGAAAGGCGCACCAGCTCCTCCCCGATCCCGTAAACCATCTGCTTTCCCTCCCCGTCGCACAGGGGCTCGTACCAGCTGATCAGCCCCACCGTGGCAAGGCCGCCGAGGTTGACCTGCTTTTCAAGCAGCAGGGTCTTCGCGCCGCGCCGCGCGGCCGAGACTGCCGAAGCGATCCCCGCGATCCCGCCTCCCGCGACGATCACGTCGTAGGGGTTCCGGATCCTGACTTCTCTTGTATCTTTGAATTCCATTTTTTACACTCCTTCCAGAAAACGGTCTACCACCAGCTGGCGGAACCGGGGTGAAAGCGACGCGAAGTATGCCGTGAAGCCGGTGACGCGCACCACCAGATCGGGATAGAGATCGGGGTTTTCGTGAGCCGCGAGAAGCTTGTCCTTGTCCAGGACGTTGATATTGATCAGGGTGCCGCCCCGGTCGAAATGGGTCCTGATCAGGCGCTCCACCAGCTCCGCGCCGCCCTCCCGCAGGCCGACGCCGGGGTCGAATTCCAGCTGGAGCGGGGCCGTGTTGCCGTATCCGCACTGCACCGAGGCGATGCCGTTGGACTGCGCCGTGGGAGCCCCGTCCTTCCGAAAGCCGGGATTGGGATTGGCGCCGTGGGAAATGGGCTCCCCCGCCTTTCTCCCGTTGGGGGTGGCGCCCACCGCCGTGCCGTACTCTATGGTGCGCGCCCAGCTGAACCACCCCGGGATCAAGGCGCGCCCTGCGGGCATCTTCTGTGCCCGCACCGTCTCGACCCAGAGGTCGGTGATCCTTTTCGCCCACCGGTCGGAAGCCGTGTTCCCGCCGCAGTATTTCGGCGCGGAGGCAAGGATCATGCGGATCCTTTCCCCTCCGGTCCCCTCGAAATTCTCCCGGAGGGCGGCGAAGACCTGTTCCCAGGTGAGAAGGCCTTCTTTTTCCACCCTTTCTTCCAGCGCGCCGAGGGAATCCGCCACCACCGCAAGCCCCGCGCCGTCCACGCCCACGGTATAGAATTCGGCGCATTTCGAGATGTCCAGCCCCTTTTCCAGGGTGTTTTTCATCATCAGGTTCATGACCAGCTCGGGGGTGACCTCGCTCACGTGATCGATATGGAGATTGACGCCGGCCGCCGTCACCTCCACCGCCTTTTGAAGATGCTTCCCGAACAGGGCGAAGAGCCTTTCGGTCGAGGGGAGCTCTTCTTTCCTCAGATCGTCCAGAGCCACCTCCATGACGCGGGCGATATTGATCTTCACCGTGTCGTTCATGGGGAATTCCACGCCGGGCACGCACATCCAATGGCATCCCACGGCGATCCTCTTCCTGGCGATCTCCTTCGGAACGCCGTTTTTCATGTAGCCTTCCAGAAGGTTCTTGTCGGAGCAGAAGCGCGGCCATCCGTTTTTATACTTGAAAAGGCACGTTACGGCCTCCCGGAGGAAAGCCGGGTCGCAGTTTTCGTGGACCCGCACCGTGAGGTTGGCCGAGATATCGATGGCGGCCGCCGCCTCCAGGATCAGCCAGGAAAGCCGGTTGGTCAGGTCCCGGTCGTTTTCGTCCACGCCGGAGAT
>CACYBP010000067.1 GCA_902772625.1 Oscillospiraceae bacterium | reverse complement strand
GTGCGGGCGTGATTGAGATCGTGAGCCAGCTTTTTATAGAGGATCTCCTCCACAAGGCTGGATTTTCCCGAGCCCGACACCCCGGTGACACAGGTGAAGGCGCCGAGGGGGATCTTCACGTCGATGTTTTTGAGATTGTTTTCCGCGGCGCCGAAGATCGAGAGGGATTTTCCCGTACCCTTCCGTCTGGTTTCGGGCACCGGGATCCTCTTTCTTCCCGCAAGATAATCGCCGGTCAGGGAGTTTTCCGCGCGGATCACGTCCTCCACGGTCCCCTCGGCCACCACCTCGCCGCCGCGTTCGCCGGCCAGGGGGCCGATATCCACGATATGGTCGGCCGCGCGGACGGTCTCCTCATCGTGCTCCACCACGATCAGGGTGTTTCCCAGATCCCGGAGATCGAGAAGCGATGCGAGAAGCCTTTCGTTGTCCCGGGCGTGAAGCCCGATGGAGGGCTCGTCCAGAACGTAGAGCACGCCGGTCAGACCCGAGCCGATCTGGGTCGCGAGCCGGATCCGCTGGGCTTCTCCCCCCGAAAGCGTGCCGGCCATCCGGTCCAGCGTCAGGTAGGAAAGCCCCACCCGGTCGAGGAAGCCGAGCCTTGCCAGGATCTCGGTGAGGATCTGCTCGCCGATGCGCTTTTCGTTCTCGGAAAGCGTGAGCGTTTCAAGAAAGGCCTTCGCCTCCCGCACGGTGAGGCGGGTGAAGGCGCTGATGCTCATTCCCCCCACCGTGACCGCCAGCACCACTTTGTTCAGGCGTTCGCCGCGGCACGCGGGACACGGGAGAGCCGACATGTAATCCGCGAGCTCGGCCTTTTCGCTGTCCCCGCCGGTCTCGTACCGTCTTTCCAGATTGCGCACGATTCCCTCGAAGGGCTTGGATACCCGGCGGAAGGCGCCGTAATTGGAATACTCCAGATAGAGCTTTTCCTCCCCGGTGCCGTAAAGCAGGGCGTGCATCCCCTCCGGAGAGATCTCCGCGAGCGGCGTGTTCACGGTGAAGCCGTACTTTTTTCCGATGGCCGTATAGTAGGCGGCGCTGAGGCTTCCCTCCATGGCGCTCCGCCAGCCGCTGGCGGCGATGCCGCCCCTGGCCAGGGAAAGATTTTTGTCCCCGATCACCATATCGGGGTCTATTTTCATAAAGAAGCCCAGTCCCGAACAGGTGGGGCAGCTTCCGTAAGGATTGTTGAAGGAGAAAACGCGGGGCGAAAGCTCCGGAAGCGAGATGCCGCACTCAGCGCAGGCGTAGGAGGAGGAGAACATCTCCTCTTTGCCCGATTCGGTCTCCTCGATCACCGCAAGCCCGTCCGAAAGGGCCAGCGCCGTCTCCACCGAGCCCGAAAGCCTGGTCCGGTTTTCCGGGCGCACCGCCATCCGATCCACCACGACCTCGACGTTGTGGCGCAGGTTTTTGTCCAGCTCGATCTCTTCAGAGGTCTCGTACACCGCGCCATCCACCCGCACCCTGACGAACCCGTCCTTCCGGATGCGTTCCAGAAGGGTTTTGTGCTCGCCCTTCTTGCCGTGCACCATGGGCGCAAGGATCCGGATCCTCTTGCCCGAAGCGAATTCGGCTACCCGGTCCACGATCTGATCCACCGACTGCTTTTTGATTTCCCGGCCGCAGTTGGGGCAGTGCGGGATCCCGATCCGGGCCCACAGAAGCCGGAGATAATCGTAGATCTCGGTCACGGTGCCCACAGTGGAACGGGGATTTGCGTTGGTGGATTTCTGCTCGATGGCGATGGCCGGGGAAAGCCCTTCGATGCTGTCCACGTCGGGGCGGCCCCGCTGGCCCAGGAACTGCCGGGCGTAGGGCGAAAGCGACTCCACGTAGCGCATCTGCCCTTCGGCGTAGATCGTGTCGAAGGCCAGGCTCGATTTTCCGGAGCCGGAGACGCCGGTGATCACCGTCAGCTTGTCCCGGGGGATCGATACGCTGATATTCTTGAGATTGTTCTGTCTCGCGCCGGTGACGCGAAGGAAAGCCTCCCCCTCACCGTCCTCAAAGGCGGGAGACGTCTTTCCCGGTTTCAGGTTTTCCACAGGAGCTCCCCCCTTCGGATTCCGGCTGTCCCGTGCCCAAAGGGCATAAGAACGGCCAAGTATATTTTATCACAAAAGCCGGAAAAATGGTAGGCGCTTTTTTCTCTTTTTTCATCACGCGCCGTGAGAACGTCTTCTTCACTGCTTTTTTCATAAAAAACGCCCTCGGTTT
>CACYBP010000066.1 GCA_902772625.1 Oscillospiraceae bacterium | reverse complement strand
TTCCGGGCAAACCGGGAAAAGGGCCTCGTCGAATACGAGGACACCCTGGCCATGGCGCGCCTCGCCTTCTTCCGGGAGGGAAGGGACGAGAGCGAAGAGGAGGCGAAGGTGATCCTGGTGGACGAGGCGCAGGACCAGCCCCGCCTGGCCCACGAGCTTCTCCGCGCGCTCTATCCCCACGCCTCCTTCACGGTGCTGGCCGACGGCGCCCAGGCGCTTCTTCCGGGGATCTCCTCCACCGAGGAGGAGCTGGAGAGGATCTATGGCGCGGAAAAGATCCGCTTTTCCCGAAGCTTCCGTTCGACCTATGAGATCGCGCGCTGGGCAAGAGACCTGATCGGCGCCGGGTACGAGATCTTTTCCCGGGAGGGAAAAGCGGTGGAGGAGACCGAAAAGGACCTCCTCCGCGCGTCGGAGGAGATCCTTTTGGATATGAAAGAGGGGGAAAAGCTTCTTCTGGTCACGCGCACGGCCGCGGAAAGCCGCAGACTCTGGAAAGAGGCCGGGAAACGGCTCGGCGCCGAGCTGGTGGACGCCAAGGACAAGACCTTACACGGCCGGTTCCTCATCGCGCCGGTGATCTTTGCCAAGGGTCTGGAATTCGACCGGGTGATCCTCTCCCGGAAGGACTTCGGGGAGAACCGGGCGGCCCTCTATCTGGCCGCCACCCGGGCGCTCCACCGCCTGACCGTCACCCCATAAGCACCAGGGCGTTTTTCTCCACCGTGATGGAGGTCACCTTCAGGGGAAGCTTGGAAAGCTCCTGATTCAGCGAATCGGCAAAGGGCTTGAAAAGAGTGGGGGGCAGAAAATCCATGGGCAGCGAAAAGGACATCACCGAGAGCGAAACGGGGGTCAGGGCGATCCCCGCGGAGGAAGAATAGAGAAAAGACGCCGTGGTCTCAAAGGGCACCTCTGCCGCGGGAAGATAGTCGGTGATGCCGAGGTTATAGCTTTCCGAGAGCTTTTTGAGGTCGAGGGTCCCGCTGATGGAGATCAGGTTGGGCTCGGCGAACCGGAGTCCCCCGATCTGATAGGGCGTATCCGAGGGAAGCGAATCCGAAAGAAGCTTCAGGGCGGCGTCCTCGCGGATCGAAAGGGTGATCCCCATGCCCTCGGAGGCCGGGGAGAAGGCGGTCTCGCTTTCGGAAGAGGGGGCGGTCCCGGTCTCGGAGTCGGGCGGGATCAGCGACCAGTCGCCGCTCCAGGTCCCGTCGGGCGCGGTGGAGGGAAAATCGCCTTCCTTCCCGGTCTCCGGGGAGACCGTTTCGCTTTCCCGGCCGGCGCCGGCGTCCTTTGCCGTGCCGCCCTTTTTGGAGCAGGCCGGAAGAAGAGCGAAAAGAAGCGCGAAAAGCAAGAGGATCGATACGGTCTTTTTCATGGGAAACAATATGCCTCCTTCCAAAGGATTATGCCCGGGCGGCGGGCTCTTCCCCGGGGAGAAGCTCGCCCCAAAGACCGCCGTCCTTTGCCTCGCGGACGACGGCAGGGAGAAGCCTGCCGGATAAACCGGTCCGGCGGGTAAAAAAGGCGTGATAGTTTGCGGTGTAGCCGGTGGAGACCCCGTTTTCTTCGGTCTCAAAGAGGACCCGGACCGTCTTGCCCACCGATTCCCCAAGCTTTTCGGAGGCGATCGCGCCGGAAAGCTCTGAAAGAACGGCGACCCGCTCCTCCTTTACGGCACGGGGCACCTGATCCGGCATCCGCGCGGCCCGGGTCCCCTCCCGCATGGAATAGGGGAAGGCATGCACCCGGTCGAACCGGATCTCCCGGCAGAAGTCCAGCGTCTCCCGGAATTCCTCTTCGGTCTCCCCGGGAAAACCCGTGATGATATCGGTGGTTATGGCGGCGTCGGGGAAATATTCCCGCAAAAGCCCGACCGAGCGGCGGAAGAGGGCCGTGTCGTATTTCCGCCCCATGCGCTTCAGCACCGTGTCGGAGCCGGATTGCAGGGAAAGATGAAAATGGGGGCAAAGGGACGGGTATCCGGAAAGCTTCCGGCAGAACTCCTCCGTGATCACCCGGGGCTCCAGCGAGCCGAGCCGGAGCCTTGCCTCTCCGGCCGCGGGGAGCAGAAGCTCCAGAAGCGAGGCGAGAGTGGGTTTCCCGGGCAGATCCTCGCCGTAGGAGGCGATCTCTATGCCGGTGATCACGATCTCCCGCGCACCGTCCGATACCAGCCTTTTCACCTCGGCTTCCAGAAAGCGGGGATCCCCGGAGCGCACCCGTCCCCGGAGATAGGGGATGACGCAGTAGGCGCAGAAATTGGAGCAGCCGTCCTCAATCTTGAGAAGCGAGCGCGTCCGCCCCGCGGGATGCCCGGCGGGAAGCCTTTCAAAGGGAGCCTTTTCGTCGGTGGGAAGAAGGACCGGAGAATCCTTCCGGTAGGCGAGACAGGCCTCGAGAAAGGCCTTGTGATCCCGGTTCCCGCCGGAAAGATCGGCGTCGCCGCTTCTGAGAAGCTCCTCCGCCGCCAGAAGAGAATAGCATCCGCACGCCGCGATCACGGCCTCCGGATTGCGCTTTCGCGCCCCGCGCATCTCCTGCCGACTCTTTTTGCCGGCGTTGGAGGTCACGGCGCAGGTGTTGACGACGTAGATATCGGCCTTTTCTTCGGGAGGGACCACCTCGCATCCCGCCTCGCGGGCGTACATCTCCATCGCCTGGGTCTCGAACTGATTGGTCTTGCAGCCCAGGGTGATGAACGCGATCCTTGTCATATAACCTCCGAAATCAGACAATATGCACAAAAACACAAAGCAGAATTTGTTAAAAACATAGAAATGCCACTTGCACAGCCCCGATAAATATAGTATACTATTTTCACCTGAAAAAAGAAAGGGGTATGAAAATGAAAGACATGATCATTCGCCTGGTTTCGATCGACGACGTGAAGAACTTTGTCAACACCGCGGTCACGAGCCCCTGTGAGATCTATCTGATCTCGGGTCGTTACATCGTGGACGGCAAGTCCATCATGGGCGTGTTTTCGCTGGATCTCTCGAAGAACATCCGTCTGGAGGTTCAGGGAGAGACCGCCGAAGAGACCATCGAAAAGTTCCGCGCCTTCGAGGTGAAGTGAGCGGGATTCCGGCGGAAAAAGCCGGAAACGAAAATCAGGCGGCGCCGCCGCCTTCAAGGCATATCGCCTGCAGCTTTTTCGTATGTTATCCCGAAAGAAGGGATCGACTGTGAAAAAGCTGTTTCTTTTTGTCCTGATTCCGGCGCTCTTTATGGCTCCCGCCGTGTCGGCCGCGCCGCCCGCGGTGCCGGAAAACGCCGCCCGGGCGTATATCCTCACCGAGGCGGAGACCGGGGAGGAGATCGCCGCCTATCATGCCCACGAAAGATTCGCTCCCGCCAGCGTCACCAAGATCATGACCATGCTTCTGGTGGCCGAGGCGCTGGACGCCGGGCAGTATCAAAAAAGCGACCCCGTCACCGCAAGCGAACACGCCGCGGGCATGGGCGGCTCCCAGATCTGGCTGGAGCCGGGGGAAAAATTCACGGTGGAGGAGCTCTTGAAGACCGTGGCGGTGGTGTCGGCCAACGACGCCGCGGTGGCGCTCGCCGAATTCACCGCGGGCAGCGAAGAGGCCTTCGTGGAGAAGATGAACGACAAGGCGGCCTATCTGGGGATGCTCGACACGCATTTTGAAAACTGCACCGGCCTTCCGGCCGAGGGGCATCTGACCTCGGCTTACGATATCGCCGTGATGTCCCGGGAGCTTCTGAAGCACGCCTGGATCAAGGACTTCACCGCGATCCGGTCCGATTCGATCCGGGGAGGAAAGCTGGAGCTTGAAAATACCAACAAGCTCCTTCGCACCTACGACGGAGCCACGGGTCTGAAGACCGGCTTCACACAAGAGGCGAAATACTGCCTCAGCGCCGCCGCCGAGCGGGACGGCACGAGCCTCGTGGCGGTGGTTCTGGGCGCGGAGACGTCGGCTCTCCGGTTCGAGGCGGCGGCCGCGCTTCTGAATTACGGCTTCGCGGGCTTTCGGACGGTGGATCTTCAGGAGCGGGAAGAGGTGCTTCCCGCGCTGCTTCCGGTGATCAACGGGAAGGAGGACGCGGTCCCCATCGCCCTTTCGGGCGGCGGGAAGATCCTCCTGCCGAAGGGCAAGGCGGCGTCCCTCCGGACCGGGATCGATCTTCCCGCGGCGATCCCCGCCCCGGTGGCCGCGGGAGAGCGCGTGGGGAGTCTCTCGCTTTACGCGGGGGAGGAAAAGCTTCTTGAAAGGGACTTCGTCGCGCTGTCCCCGGTGGAGGCCGAGGGCTTTTTCGACGTGTTCCGGGCTCTCGCGCGGCGGGTCTTCCTGGGAAATGCGGCCTGAAAGAGGGTCAGGAGGGCTTTCTCTCGCTTTTCAGGGAGAGGCCGATGCGCTTTTTGGCGACGTCCACCGAGATCACCCGGAATTCCTTCACGTCGCCTACCTTCAAGACTTCTGAGGGATGCCGGACGAACCGGTCGGCGCATTCCGACACGTGGACCAGGCCGTCCTGGTGCACGCCGATATCCACGAAGGCGCCGAAGTCGGTGACGTTGCGCACGGTGCCCATGATCTTCATCCCGGGGGCGAGATCCGAAAGATCCATCACGTCCCGCCGGAGCATCGGGGGAGGCAGCTCGTCGCGCAGATCGCGCCCGGGCTTTAATAGTTCTTTTACCACGTCGCGGAGCGTCGGCACGCCCAGCCCCGCGCCTTTCGCGGCCTTTTCCTCGCCGTAGGTTTTGAGAAGCAGGGGAAGGGCCAGCCTTCCGGTCTCGCTTTTGACGTCGGCGCCGAGAAGCGAGAGCAGCGCCCGGCATCCCGCGTAGGATTCGGGGTGGACGCCGGTGTTGTCCAGAAGCTCTTTCCCGCCGGGCACGCGCAAAAAGCCCGCGGCCTGCTCGAAGGTCTTTTCACCCATGCGCGGCACCTTCTTCAGGGCGGCGCGGGAGGGGAAGGGGCCGTTTTCGTCCCGGTATTTCACGATGGCCGCGGCTGAGGCGGCGTTGAGCCCCGATATATGCGCCAGAAGCTCCTTCGAGGCGGTGTTCACGTCCACGCCCACCGCGTTCACGCAGTCCTCCACCACCCCGTCCAGGGCGCGGGCCAATTCCGCGGAGGGAAGGTCGTGCTGGTACTGTCCCACGCCGATGGAGCGCGGGTCGATCTTGACCAGCTCCGCCAGGGGATCCTGCATCCGCCGGGCGATGGACACGGCGCTGCGGAGCGACACGTCGAAATCGGGGAATTCGGCGGCGGCCAGCTTGGAGGCCGAGTAGACCGAGGCGCCCGCCTCGCTGACCATCATGTAGCCGAGGTTCGGATCGCCGTATTTTTTCAGGGCGTTGGCTAAGAATATCTCGCTTTCCTTGGAGGCCGTGCCGTTGCCGCAGGCGATGGCGTCCACGTGATAGTCCCGGAGGAGCTTGAAAAGCAGCGCCTCGCTTTCGGCGGTCTTGTTATAGGGCGGCGTGGGGTAAAAGACGGCGGTCTTTAATAGCTTTCCGGTGGGGTCCACCACCGCGATCTTGCACCCGGTGCGCATGCCCGGGTCGATGGCCAGCACGGTCTTGCCCTTGATGGGCGGGACCATGAGAAGCTGGCGGAGATTGGAAGCAAAGACCGAGATGGCCTGGGCCGAGGCGCGGTCGGTCAGCTCCTGCCGGAGCTCCCGCTCCAGCGACGGCGCGATCAGGCGGTCGTAGGCGTCCTCGGAGGCCGCGGCGAGAAAATCGGCTCTTTCCCCGGCGCCGGGGGCGAAGCGGGTCTTGAGATAAGCTTTGGCGCGCAGGGCGTCGGCGTCGGCCGACACCTTCAGAAAGCCCTCCTTTTCGCCCCGGTTGATCGCCAGGATCCGGTGGGAGGGAAGGGTGCGCCAGGCCTCGGAAAAGTCGTAATAGAGGCGGTAGACCGAATCCTCCTCCTTTGCGGCCTTCACCCGGACGAGGGCGGAGCGGTGGGCGTCCTCCCGGAGCACGCGCCGGGCCTCGGCGTCGTCCGAGATGGATTCGGCGATGACGTCGCGGGCGCCGGCCAGGGCCTCCTCCGGTGTGTTCACGCCCTTTTCGGGATCCACGAAGGCCCGGGCGGCCTCCGAAAGGGAGATGTTCTTCTCCGCGAGGATCCGCTCGGCCAGGGGGCCGAGGCCGCGCTCCTTCGCAATGGTGGCGCGGGTGCGGCGCTTGGGCTTATAGGGGCGGTAAAGATCCTCCGCCGCCGCCAGCGTCGCCGCGGAGGAGAGCGCGCTTTCCAGCTCGGGGGTCAATTTCCCCTGCTCCCGGACGGAGGAGAGGATCTCCTCCTTGCGCTTTGCCAGGTTCCGGAGATATTCCAGCCGGTCGGAAAGGGCGCGCAGCACCTGATCGTCCACCGAGCCGGTCATTTCCTTCCGGTAGCGGGCGATAAAGGGAACGGTGGAGCCGCCGTCCAGAAGGGCGATGATGTTTTCGACGTGCTCGGGCTTCAGGGAAAACTCTTTGGATAGGGTTTTGATTTCGTCCATAACGGTCTCACTTTCTTGACGTTATAAAAAGCCGCGGCCCTTGCGGAGGGGGAAAAGCCGCTCCGCAAAGCCACGGCAGGGAGATTGAGTCTTATCCGGGAACCGTGCCCTTCTCAGCGGAAGCGGTCGGCCAGATCGAGCTTTTCCCAGGGGAGATCGAGATCGTCCCGGCCGAAATGACCGTAGGAGGCGATCTGCCGGTAGATCGGGCGGCGGAGATCCAGCTCCTCGATGATGTGGGCGGGGCGGAAGTCCACCTTTTCGCTCACCAGCTTTTCGATCTTTTCCACCGGGAGCTTTTCGGTGCCGAAGCAGTCCACCGAGATCGAGACCGGCTTCGCCACGCCGATGGCGTAGGCGATCTCCAGCTCGCAGGCGTCGCAGAGCCCCGCGGCCACCAGATTTTTCGCGGCGTAGCGCGCCATGTAGGAGGCGGAGCGGTCTACTTTGGTGGGATCCTTTCCGGAGAAGGAGCCGCCGCCGTGGCGTCCGTAGCCGCCGTAGGTGTCCACGATCAGCTTCCGGCCGGTCAGGCCGCTGTCGCCCTGAGGCCCGCCGACCACGAACCGGCCGGTGGGATTGATCAGATAGCGGGTGTTTTTGAGCAGCTCCCGGGGCAGCGAGGTCTTCACCACCTCTTCGATCACGGCCTCCCGCAGGGTCTCCATGGAAACGTCCTCGGCGTGCTGGGTGGAAAGGATGACGGTGGGGATCTCGCAGGGGACGCCGTTTTCGTCGTAGCGCACCGTCACCTGCCCCTTTCCGTCGGGACGGAGGAAGGGGAGAAGGCCGGATTTGCGCACCGAGGCGAGCTTGCGCATCATGGCGTGGGAATAGGCGATGGCGGCGGGCATGAGGGAGGGGGTCTCCCGGCAGGCGTAGCCGAACATGATCCCCTGGTCGCCCGCGCCGATCAGGTCGTACCGGTCCGTGCCGGAGGATTTGAATTCAAAAGAATGATCCACGCCCAGGGCGATGTCGGGCGATTGCTCGTCGATGGCGGTCAGGACCGAGCAGGTCTCCCCGTCGAAGCCGCCGAGCCCCTTCACGTATCCGATCTCCTTCAGGGTCCTTCTGACCACGGCGGGGATATCGCAGTACCATTCGGTGGAGATCTCGCCCATCACCATCACCATGCCGGTGGTGGTCACGGTCTCACAGGCCACCCGGGCGTTTTTGTCATGGGCAAGGATGTCGTCCAGGACGGCGTCGGAGATCTGATCGCAGACCTTGTCGGGATGCCCTTCGGTCACCGATTCAGAGGTAAAAAGCTTGTTTTTCGGCATATGTAGAAAGTCCTTTCCTGTACTGGACCTTTTGTCCGCGGTTATTCTATCATATCGTAACGGAAATTTCAAGGGCGGGGCGTCTTTTGGTTTGACATTTCCTTTGAAGGGGTATATAATACGTTTTGGCGAAAAAAGAAAGAAAGGAGGTAAGAATATAGAGCTGTTCAAAAAGAAAAGCCGCAAACCCCTGGCGCTTCTTTTCGTCGATTACGAGCATTGGTACATTTCCATGACCAAGCTCCATCACCAGAAGCCGAATCTGTTGGCCTGGCGGGAAGAGGTCTCTCAAAAATACGAGATCAAGGATATCTATTTCTTCGCCGATTATTCCCACCCGAATCTGCAGGCCGAGATCCCCCGCATCCGCGAAGTGACCAACATGGTGATCGAAACCAAAAACACCTCAAGTTTTTATAAGAAGGACTTCACGGATTTCATCGTTCTCGATCATATCTATCAGCACGCGGTGTCCGACCGGGACGTGGACTGCTTCATCATCTTCACCGGCGACGGGCATTTCAGCTCGGTGGTGAATTTCATCCGCCAGCGCTGCCACAAGGAAGTGGGCGTGTACGGCGTGAGACTTGCGATGTCGGGCATCCTGAAAAGCGCCGCCAGCTGGTGCATCGAGATCCCCGAGGAAGAAAAGAAGATCGATCCGGACATGCCGTATATCGATCTGGTGCTGTCCTATCTGAAGGACCGGGAGCTGGAAAAGAACGAAAAGGAAATGACGCTTCCCGAAACCGCTTCCCGGCTGAAGCAGTATACCGGAGAGGACGAGGAAAAGTTCCGGCGCGCGGCGAACAAGCTTCTCGAGCTCGGCTACGCCAAAAGAGAGGAGACCGTGGTGGAAGGGAACCGGCTGGTTTCCATCCTCCGGCCAGACTGGACCAGAATGAAAAAAGACGATTACTGGGACGACGAGCTGTATCTTGAAGAGAAGAAATGAAAGAATTCCCCGGAGGAAGGCCCTCCGGGGATTTTCTTTTCCTGACAGGTTCTCTTATTTCCGGAAGAGCCGCGGGAGCCATTTCCAGGCCGCCACGCGCCAGGCCTGCCATTCGTGGGCGCCCTCGCTTCTCACCACGAAGGTGGGGATGCCGCGGGAAGCGAAGAAGGCGACGTTGTCGTCAAGATCCAGGAAGCCCTTCGGCGCGGTCTCCAATTCCCCGCCCGAGATCAGGACCTCTCTCACGGTGTTTTTGAAAAGCTCCTCGTCGGCGGCCTTCGGGTCCTCTTTCGTGAAGCGGCGGTTCCGGACGCCGGCCGACATGATGCCCACGTATCCGAAAAGCCCCGGGTATTTCAGCGCGGTCACCGCGGTCTGCATCCCGCCCATGGAAAGTCCGGTCAGGGCGCGGTGATCGGAATCGGCGATCACGCGGAAGGTCTTCTCCACGAAGGGGATCGTATCCTTCACCAGAACGTCGGGGAAGAGATTCTGGTGATGAAGCTTCATCATGTCGGGATCGGCCTTTTCGCCCGGCGGGAAGCCGTAGCCGTAATCGTTCACGATGATCATATCCTCCATTTCGCCTTTGGCGAGGAGGTTGTCGGCGATGAAATTGATCTTGCCCTGCTCCACCCAGCCGGTCTGGTTTTCAGACGAGCCGTGCTGGAGATAGAGCACCGGGTATTTTTTCGTAAGCTCGGTCTCGTAGGAGGGCGGCGTGTAGACCGTGAGGCAGCGGGTG
Organism: Oscillospiraceae bacterium; assembly: GCA_902772625.1. Classification (GTDB taxonomy): domain Bacteria; phylum Bacillota; class Clostridia; order Oscillospirales; family QAMX01; genus RUG11797. The sequence continues at coordinate 1,748 of CACYBP010000066.1, read as the reverse complement.
AGGCCGGTGAAGGCGCTTTTATGATAGACCTTGCGCACCTGGCCGTGGGGAACGTCCTGCACGTCGTAGAAATCGTAGGCGGGATTCGGCACGTCCAGAGAGTTCACCGCCTTGTTCAGCACCCAGTAAAGCGGCATGGTGGGATTGACGGTCTCGATCCCGTCGGTGAGGAAGACCACGTAATGCGTGCCCGGACGGATGCCCGAAAGGGTCAGGAAGAAGCTTCCGTCCTCCGCCTTTTCAAAGTCATAGACCTTGTCCTCAAGGCCGGTGTAGGCGGTCATGCCCTTGATCTGCACCTTTTTCGCGCCGCACGCGGGGAAGGTGATCCGGATCGATCCGTCGGGGAGATAGACCGGGTTTTCGTAGATCGAGGAGAAGGAAAGACCGTTGGACCAGAGCGATTGATTTGCCATGCTTGGGAACCTCCTTTGCTTCTTTATAGAGAGATTTTATCACATACGTCGGAGAATTGCAATTATTCACAGAAGAAAAAGAAGCCGGGCTTCCGCGTTGCAAAGCGCGCGGGGGTGTGGTAAAATGAAGAAAAGAAACCGGAGACGGCCGGAAAAAGCGCCGAAAAGCGCGCTGTGCCCGGCCGGGGAAGAGAAGGGGAAAAGAAGACTCTATGAAGAAGACGGTGATCGGCATCCTGGCGCACGTGGACGCGGGCAAAACCACCCTGTCGGAGGCGATGCTCTATACCGCGGGGGCGCTGCGCACCCTGGGGCGGGTGGATCACGGGAACGCCTTTCTCGATACCTTCGCCCTGGAGCGGGAAAGGGGGATCACCATCTTTTCCAAAGAAGCGGTCCTGCCGCTTCCGGAGGGGGAGATCACCCTTCTGGACACTCCGGGGCACGTGGATTTTTCCCCGGAGATGGAGCGTACCCTGGACGTTCTGGACGCGGCGATCCTGGTGATCAGCGCCGCCGCCGGGGTGCAGAGCCACACTGCCACGGTGTGGCGGCTTCTCAGACGGCACGGGATCCCGACCTTCCTCTTTATCAACAAATGCGATCTTCCCGCGCCTTCCCGGGAGGAGCTCCTGAAGGAGTGCCGCCAAAAGCTCGATCCGGGGTGCGTGGATCTTTCGGGCCCGGAAGAGGAGATCGCCGTGGGGGACGAGCGGCTTCTGGAAGAATATCTTGAGAAGGGGAGCCTTCCGGAGGAGAGCCTTGTGAAGGCCTTCCGGGAGGAACGGATCTTCCCGGTCAGGTTCGGTGCGGCGCTGAAGCTTCAGGGGGTGGAGGAATTCTTAAAGGATCTCGGGACCTACGCGCCGCCGACCCCCGCGCGGGAGGAGTTTGCCGCCCGGGTCTTCAAGATCTCCCATGAAAACGACCTGCGCCTGACCCATATGAAGATCACCGGCGGGATCTTACGGGTGCGGGACGTGATCACGGGGCGCGGATGGGAGGAAAAGGTCACCCAGCTCCGGCGCTATTCCGGCGCGAAATACCGCGTGGTGGAGGAAGCCCTTCCCGGCGACGTGGTGGCCGCGGCGGGCCTTTCCCGCACGAGCCCCGGCCTCGGCCTCGGCGCGGAGGACGACGGGGAGGAGGCCACCCTGGAGCCGGTGCTTGCCTACCGGGCCGAGCTTCCCCCGGAGATCGATCCCCATGACGCCGTGCGGGATTTCCGGAGGCTGGAAGAGGAGGAGCCCGCCCTGCGGGTGGAATGGAACGAAAGGCTCCGGGAACTGCGGGTCCACCTGATGGGACGGGTGCAGATGGAGGTGCTTACGC
>CACYBP010000065.1 GCA_902772625.1 Oscillospiraceae bacterium | reverse complement strand
TGCGGGTTCCGGGATGGCAGGTTCTTCTTCCGCGGGAGCGTCCAGTCTCGCGCCGCAGATCATGCAGAACTTCATGCCGGGCTCGGCTTTTGCGCCGCATTTCGGGCAGACCGGGGCAGCAGGTTCTTCGGCCGCAGACTCTTCGACGGCGGGCTCTTCAACCGCCGGGGCAGGCTCTTCAAGCGCCGGAGCGGGTTCTTCAACCACAGGGGCGGGCTCTTCAACCACGGGAACAGGCTCTTCAACCACAGGGGCGGGAACCGTAAGGAGCGATCCGCAGAAGGAGCAGAACTTGTTGGAGTTGGGATTCACGGTGCCGCAGGAGGCGCATTTCACCACCGCGTCGGCGCTGAGAGGAGTGCCGCACTGCTGGCAGAATTTCGTGCCTTCCGCGTTGATGAAATCGCATTTGGCGCACACCAGCGGCTTCAGAGAAGCGAGTTCATCAAGTTTTCCTTCCGCGCCTTCCTTTTCAGCGGAAAGCGCCGCCTTCTTCTCGTTCAGAGAACGGTAGACGTCGTTCAGATCCGGCCAGGCGTCCAGCCCGCCGGCCTCGGCGATGGTGCGTCCCGCCTCGGCATAGAAGGCGCCGAGCTTTTTTTCCACCGTATCCTTCTCGGCTTCGATCGACGCGATCTTGTCCTTTACGGCGGCTATTTCTTCCTGATAACGCATATTTCAACCTCCTTGCACGGTTATTTCTAAACGTATCATACTCTATATCCCGGGGAATGTCAACTGTTTTTCGTCTTTCCGGCCGGTCTGCGCTTGACAAATTCCGGCGACCGGGTATAATAAATGCAACGAGAGAAAAACGTCGCTTTTTGCGTAACCGGAGGAATAAGAGATGGATCTTTTTGAAAAATGCGGCAAGAACGAAATGCTGAAAAAAGCGCGTGAAGCGAACATTTATCCCTATTTTCACGCTCTGGAATCCCGGCAGGACATCGAGGTCTTCATGGAAGGCAAACGCCGGATCATGTTGGGCTCAAACAATTATCTCGGCCTGACCTCAAGAGACGAGGTGGTGGAGGCCGGGATCAAGGCTCTTGAAAAATACGGCACCGGCTGCTCCGGTTCCCGTTTCCTCAACGGTACCCTGACCATGCATCTGGAGCTTGAAGAGGAGCTGGCGAAATTTCTCGGCAAAGAAAGCGTCGTCACTTTCTCCACCGGCTTTCAGTCCAATCTCGGCATCATCTCGGCCATCGCCGGACGCGGCGACTACATCCTCTGCGACAGAGAAAACCACGCCTCCATTTACGACGGCTGCAAACTTTCCTACGCCACGATGCTCCGTTACCGCCATAACGACATGGAGGACCTGGAAAAAATGATCTCCAAGGTTCCCGAAAGCGCCGGGATCCTGATCGTCACCGACGGCGTGTTCTCCATGGGCGGCGATATCGCCAATCTCCCGGAGATCGTGAAGATCGCCCGGCGGCACGGCGCGCGCATCATGGTGGACGACGCCCACGGCCTCGGGATCATCGGCAAGGGAGGCCGCGGCACCGCAAGCTATTTCGGCCTCGAGGACAAGGTGGATATTTACATGGGCACCTTCTCCAAATCCCTCGCGTCGCTCGGCGGCTACATGGCCGCAAGCTTTGAGGTGGCCGACTTCGTGCGCCACGCCTCGCGTCCGTTCATCTTCTCGGCATCCATGACGCCCGCCTCCTGCGCCACGGCACTGGCGGCCCTCAGGATCCTGGAACGCGAGCCCGAGCTTCCCCAAAAGCTTCAGGCCATCGGCGATTATACCAGAGCCGGTCTTGAAAAGCGCGGCATTCAGTACAGAAAGAGCACCACGCCGATCATTCCGATCTATACGCACGAGCTTTACAGCACCCTTGAGGCCGGCAAGCGGCTTTTCGACGCCGGCGTGTACGTCAATCCCGTACTTCCGCCCGCCGTCCCCGCCAGCGACTGCCTGCTCAGAACGAGTTACATGGCCACCCACACCGAAGCGATCATCGACGAAGCTCTGGATATCATGAAGCCCATCCTTGAGGATTATCAGAAATGAAGGTCGTTCTGATCACCGGCGGCAGCAGCGGCATCGGCCGCGCTGCCGCGCGGCTTTTTCATGAGCGCGGATGGCGCGTTTACGAACTGAGCCGCCGCGAAAACAGCGAAGCGGGGATCACGCATCTGACTTCGGACGTCACCGACCGTGAAAGCGTCCGGAGGGCTGTGGAAACCGTATGGAAAAGTGAAGGCCGGATCGATCTTCTGGTCAACAACGCGGGCATGGGGATCTCGGGTCCGGTGGAATTTGCCTCCGGGGAAGACGTCAGACGGCAGTTCGACGTGAATTTCTTCGGCGCTCTGGCGGTCACGCAGGAGGTGATTCCCCTGATGCGGAAGCAAAAGGGCGGAACGATCCTCTTCGTCACCTCGGTGGCGTCGCCGGTCGCCATCCCGTTCCAGGCCTTTTACAGCGCCTCGAAGGCGGCTTTGCAATCTCTTTCTGATTCGCTCCGGAACGAGCTTGCGCTTTTCGGGATCAGGGTCTCCTCGATCCTTCCCGGGGACACACATACGGGGTTCACCGACGCGCGCGTCAAGAACGGAGCCGGGGAGGGGATCTACGGCCGCGCCTTCACAAAATCCGTTTCCTCCATGGAAAAGGATGAAAGGAACGGCATGACCCCCGAAAGCGCGGCTCGCGTGATATTCCGCGCGGGGAACGTCAAAAATCCCCGGGTCTGGTACACCGTCGGAACCGGATACAAGCTTCTCGTCTTTCTCGAACGCATTCTTCCCGCGCGGCTCGTGCGGTGGATCGTCGGGAAGCTGTATGCGTAAAACAAGAGCATAATTGACAGGGAGGAAAGATATGAAATACCGCGAGCTTGGCAAAACCGGCCTGAAGGTCAGCGAGATCGGCCTCGGCGGCGAATGGCTGGAACGGCACGACACCAAAGAATGCCGGGAGGTAATCCTCCGGTGCGAGGAGGCGGGGATCAACATTCTGGATTGCTGGATGTCCGAGCCGAACGTCCGCACCAACATCGGCCTTGCGATCAAAGGACGCCGCGACAAATGGATCATCCAGGGGCATGTAGGCTCCACCTGGCAGGACGGGCAATACGTCCGCACCCGTGATCTTGACAAGGTGAAGCCCGCTTTTCAGGATCTTCTCAAAAGGCTCGGCACCGACTATATCGATCTCGGCATGATCCATTACGTGGACAGGGTAGACGATTTTGAAACCGTCTTCCGCGGCCCCTTTCTGGATTACGTCCTTGAACTCAAAGAAAAAGGCGTGATCCGCCATATCGGCATGAGCACCCACAATCCCGCCACGGCAAAGCTTGCGGTGGAATCGGGGATCGTGGAGATGATCCTGTTCAGCGTCAATCCGGCCTTCGATATGGTGCCGCCCAGCGACGATATCGAAACCTATTTTTCCGAGACCTACGACGAGGGCCTTCAGGGGATCGATCCCGAACGCGCCGAATTCTATAAGCTTGCCGAAAAGGCGGGCGTGGGGATCACGGTCATGAAGGGATATGCCGGAGGAAGACTCTTCGACGCCGGCCGTTCGCCCTTCGGCGTAGCCCTGACGCCGGTGCAGTGCCTGCATTACGCCCTGACGCGGCCCGCCGTGGCAAGTGTTCTGGTGGGCGCCGAAACCCGGGAACAGGTGGAGGCCGCGGTCGCCTACGAGACCGCGGGCGAGGAAGAAAAGGATTACGCCTCGGTGCTTGCAAAGGCGCCGACGCACGCCTACGTCGGTGAATGCACCTACTGCGGCCATTGCAAGCCCTGTCCCATGGATATCGACATCGCCATGGTGAATAAGCTTTACGATCTCGCCGTCATGCAGAAGGAGGTGCCCGCTTCGGTCAGGGAGCATTACCGCGCGCTTCCCGCAAACGCCGGGGACTGCATCGGATGCGGAGGATGCGAATCCCGCTGTCCCTTCGGCGTGAAGGTCACCGAGCGCATGGAAAAGACCCGGGCTCTTTTCAAAGACTGATCGCATAACGTACGGTCACGGCGCAGTCCTTCGGGACTGCGCCGTATATTATTCTCCGAGAAATTTCCGCGCTTTTTTCTCGGCAAAGGCCACCAGAGCGTACATCCCCGCGGAAAGCGCGGAAAGAATCAGCACGCTTCCCATCACCAGATCCATCCGGAATACCTGGCCGCCGTAGACGATCAGATACCCGAGTCCCGACCGGGAAACCAGGAATTCGCCCACGATCACGCCGACCCAGGTCATCCCCACGTTGATCTTGAGTGCCGAGACCACCGAGGGAATGCTTGCCGGAAACACCGCGTAGAAGAAGATCTGCCCCTTACCGGCGCCGAAGCTTTTAAGGAGCGTGATCTTCTCCCGATCCACCTCTCGAAAGCCCGCCAGAACGCCGATCACGGTACACACCACCGAAACCAGGAGCGTCACCGTCAGAATGGAGGAATACCCCGATCCGACCCAGACGATGATCACCGGTCCCAGGGCGATCTTGGGAAGGCTGTTGATCACCACGAGATAGGGATCCAGCACTCTCTCGGCTCTCGGGAACCACCAGAGGAGAAAGGCCAGAAGGCCGCCGAGAACGCTTCCCGCAAAGAAACCCGCCGCCGCCTCAGCGAGAGTGACCCCGGCGTGCAGAAAGAGCGTCCGGTCTTTCAGGAGTCCCCAGAGGCACAGAAACGCCCGTGACGGGGAGGAGAAGATGAAGGGATCCAGAAGCCCGCATCGGGCGGCAAGCTCCCAGGCGGCGAAGAAAGCCAGAACGATCAGCGCCCGGAAAAAAGACACCGTTCTTGTCTCCCGTTTCCTTTTCCGGAGATAAGCCTTATGCTCCTCCGAGAGGTTGGGATCCATCTTCGCTTTTCATCTCCTTCCATATGATTTCGAAAAGCTCTCCGAACCTGGGGGACGCTCTGCGGGCCGGCACGTCCCGCTCCGGGATATCCACCTTCAGGACCCGCCGGATCGTCGACGGTCTTTCCGAAAGGATCAGGATCCTGTCGGCAAGAGAGATCGCTTCCGCGACGTCGTGGGTCACCATGACGGCGGTTTTTCCCTCACGCCGGATGATGCCCGCGATGTCTCCGGAGACCGTGATCCGGGTCTGGTAATCCAGAGCGGAAAAGGGCTCGTCGAGAAGCAGCAGCCCGGGATCGGAGGCCAGAGTCCGGATCAGGGCGGCTCTCTGTCGCATGCCTCCCGAAAGCTCCCGGGGAAAGCTCTTCCGGAAAGCGCCGAGTCCGTATTGCTCTAGGAGCTTTTCGACCTTTCGCTTTTTCTCCGGAAGCGGCTCTCTCCGGATCCTCGGGCCGAGCAGAGCGTTGTCCGTGACCGTCAGCCAGGGAAAAAGCCCGTCGTGCTGGAACATATACCCGATCCGGGGAATGCCCGTTTTCTCCGGAGCTTTCCAGCGGACCTCGCCTGCGGACGGGGAGAGAAGCCCCGCCGCCAGTGAGAGAATCGTCGATTTCCCGCATCCCGAGGGACCCAGAAGAACAAGAAACTCTCCTTCCCGCACCTCGAAGCTGACTCCGCCCAGAGCGGTGATCTCCTGCTCCGGCGTATGATAGCGGAGATAGACGTCGCGGAAGGCAAGCAGAGGCGCCCCGGCTTCGGACAAGGTGCGGTTCACGGCGTCATGACAGCCTTCCCGGCATAGGCGTTTGTGACGACCGCATCGAATGCCGGGGCCTCGTCGATCACCCCGGCCTCGGTGATGATGGCGATCAGGCTTTCGTAGGCTTCTTCTTTCATCACCGGCGTTTCGTTCCATACGTCGATCTCCCGGTAGCGTTCCGCCACGCGGGCAAGAAGCGCCTCGTCGCTTGCGGGAAAGGCGGAGGCGATGGCGCGGGCTATCGCTTCGGGGGTTTCCTCATGGATCCATTTCTGCCCTCTGGCAAGCGCTCTGAGAAAGGCCTCGGCCAGCTCCGGATCCTTCTCCAGCGCGCTTTTTTTCATCATGAAGCAGGTATATGGCACCTCTCCCGCGGCCTCGCCCACCGAGGCGACGATGGCCGCTTCTCCCTCCATCTCCATGGCCGAGGCGGAGGGCTCGAACATGGTGACATAGTCGTCTTCGCCGGCCAGAAAGGCGCCTCCCATCAGATCGAACTGCACATCGGTGCGGACCGTGACGTTTTCCCCGTCCCGAAGCCCATGCTCCTTCAGAACGTGGGTCAGGGTCATCTGCGGCATGCCGCCGCTGCGGCCGCCGATCACGCTTTTTCCCCGAAGCTTCTCAAAAGAAAAATCCGGATCGGCTTCCTTCCCGAGCAGGAAAGAGCCGTCTCTTTTCGTCAGCTGACCGATCACCATCACCGGATCGCTTTTTCCTTCTTTCGCTACGTAGACCGCGGTTTCCGGCCCCATCAGGCCGATCTCGGCGTCTCCGGTCAGAACGGCGGTCATGCTCTTATCAGAGCCTCCGCCGTTGGTAAGCTCTATCTCCAATCCTTCTTCCTCGAAATAGCCGAGGGCGATCGCCGCGTAAAACGGCGCGTAAAAAACCGAGTGGGTCACCTCGTTCACCCTGACTTTCCGCAAAGCCCCGTCCGCATTGCCGCAGCAGGAAAGCACCAGGCAGAAAAGGGGCAGGAGAAGAAGCGCAAGGATCCTTTTCAATATGAAATCCCTCCCGTGATCTTGGATTCTGCGGCTTTCTTTCCGAAGCCGCATTCCTTCCCAGTATATGCCGTGCGGAAAGAAGGTGGGATAATCGGGCGGTTCTTTTCATAAGGTGAGAGGAAAGGGGGGAAGGCGCTATGCAGGATTCCTCGGCAAAGCTTCTGGATCTGCGCCTCAGAGAGGTGATCAACATCCACGACGGGACCCGTTACGGATACGTGGCCGACGCGATCGTGGACCTGAAGACCGGAAAGATCAGCTCCATCGTGATCCCGGGCAGCGCAAGGCTGATGGGCTTTCTGGGCAGGCGGGAAGACGTGGTGATCCCCTGGGAAGCCATCCGGAAGATAGGGGACGATATCATTCTCGTGGACTATCATCCGATGATCCCGGTCAAAAGCGAAGGGAAATAGCTTGCAGGGCGGAAAAGCGTGTGGTATAATCTGAAATACCGGACAGGGGAACGGAGTCCGGGAAAGGGGTGACGGGCTATGCCGAAGACCAAGGAGATCCTTTGTCTTTCCAATCTTGCCTGGACGGAACGGACCACCAGAAGGCAAATGATCATGTCCCGCATGCGGGACGTGCGGATCCTGTATCTCGATCCGCCCGACGGACGCTTGTCTTCCGGAAAAAGGCCCGAGCCGCAGAAGCCCTACCCGCACGTGACCGTATACTCCTCGGCGGGGTTTCTCGCGCCCGATTCGCCGCTCTTCGCGACAGACCCGGTGCGCGGACTCCGGGGATACCTCCGGTATATCCGCAAGATCCTTCAGAAGGAAAAAATGGCGGCTCCGCTGCTCTGGCTCTACTCGCCCCTGTATCTGCCCCTGTGCGACAAGCTCACCCACAACGGTCTCGTCTACGACTGCGCCGATCAGTTCACCCGCCCGTCGGGCGGCCGGAAATCGGCTCTGGCCGCAAAGAGAGAGGTATCCCTCTGCCGTCGGGCCGACGCGGTGTTCGCCGCGAGACGCGACCTTTTCCATAAGCTGGAGGGCTTCAATCCCAAGACCTATCTGCTTCCCAACGGGATCGACAACCGGCCCAAGAAGAACGAACCCGATCCGCGTATCGCGTCTTATCCGCGCCCGCTCATCGGATTTGCCGGGGATCTTTCGGACGGAGTGGATATCGCTCTTCTGGAGGCCGCGGCCGACGCCACCGAAGGGACCCTGCTTCTCGTGACCACGGGCGAAATGCGGGATAAGCTTCCCCGGGAGGATTACCTGCGCATCACCTCTCACGAAAACGTGGTGCCGGTCATCGCCGAGTCCCAGCCGGCCATCCTCGACGCCGCGGCGGACTTCGATCTTTTCCTCGCTCCGTACCGGGAGGGGGCGGAGGAAAGCGATCTGCGCACGCGCGTGTTTTTCGTTTCGCTCGCCTCGGGAAAGCCCATCGTGTCCACGGTGCATTCGGTGCTGCTCCGTTCTTTTCCCGGCTGCGTCTACGCGTCGGAGAATCCGGAGGAATTTCCGAAGCTCATGAAGAGGGCTCTCCTCTCCGACGATCCCGCCCGGCGCGAGTGTCAGCTCGCTTTCGCGGACGGATGCCGCTGGGAGGCCCGCGTGTCCGAGATCCGCAGACTTCTGGCAAGAGAAGGCTTTCTCACCGATTGATGTACGCCGCGTCGCGGCGAAGGATTTCATATACGAAGGAGAAAAAGAACCATGCGTTTTGAGGAACTGACCCGCCTTATCGACCGGATGCCTTCTTACGACATTCCCGCCGCCGACTGCATGATCTATTATAAGGGGAAACCGGTCTACCGGCACATGACCGGTTTCGCCGACCTGGAAAGCGGGATCCCCGTCACTGAAAACACGCTCTATAATCTCTATTCCGCCTCGAAGGTGGCCACCTGCACCGCGGCGCTGACCCTTTACGATAAGGGCCTTTACGGTCTTGACGATCCGGTGGGGGAATATCTGCC
>CACYBP010000064.1 GCA_902772625.1 Oscillospiraceae bacterium | reverse complement strand
TCATAGCCTTCGTTTCTGATTTTATCCCGGAGGGTGAATTTGTTTTCGCCGAAGCGCATGCGGATCTCCCGCCGCGCCGTCAGGGTCTCGCCGAAGAATCTCGCCTCCCGGATCACGCCCCGGGCCACCAGCACCGGCGTCCCGTCGGGGTCGACCTCTGAAAAGGCCGCGAATTCCTCGGCGGGAAGGGTGGAAAACCGGCCGTGCTGCAGCTTTCTTTCCCCGTGGAAGTCGTTGGGAACGCCCACGTTCCCCAGGCCGCAGGTGGTCATCATCCCGGCGTTGAAATGCTTCGGGAAGGAGGTTTCGGTCCCGTCGGCAAAGGCCGGCGCCACCGGCGCGACGTTGGTCAGAAAGGAGAGATTGACCCCCCGGAAGCTCAGACGGTAGGGATCCATCGCCCGGTCAGGCAGGATCTCCAGCCGCAGGCCCCCTCCGTTTTCCATTTCGCAAAGGCGCATGCCGTCGGCCCTTCCACCCTCCAGGCGCAGGGTGCGCACGCCGAAGACCTGATCGAGCCGGCCGACCTTTTTTCTGATCTCTTCGATATTCTGCATGCCGTGTCCCTCTTTTCAGGCGTCGAAGCCGTAGATCGACGCGTATTTCTTTTTCAGATAATCGGTATAGTATGTGGGATCGAAGGGCGCGCCGAAGACCTTTTCCATCAGCTCGCCGGGCTTATAGAGCTTTCCGAATCTCCATATGTGCTCCCGGAGCCAGTCGTTGATCCGCGTGATCTCGCCCTTCCGGACCGCTCCGAACACGTCGAAGTCCTTTTCCATGACCGCAAGGATCTGGGCGCCGTAAGCCGAGCCCAGAGCGTAGGACGGGAAATAGCCGAAAAGTCCGCCCGACCAGTGGGAATCCTGCAGGACGCCCCTCCGGTCATCCGGCACGTCGACGCCGAGATACTCTTTATAAAGCGCGTTCCAGAGAGCGGGCAGATCCTTCGAAGTGACCTCCCCGGCAAAAAGCTTCTTTTCGATCTCGAAGCGCACCATGATGTGAAGCGCGTAGGTCAGTTCGTCCGCCTCGGTGCGGATCAGGGAGGGCTCGGACTTGTTCGCGGCGAGATAGAGCTCGTGCGCCGTGATCCCGCCGACCTCCTCCGGGAAGAGCCGCCGGAGCACCGGCAGAAGAAGCTCGGCGTAGGCCTCGCTCCGGCCGATGATGTTTTCATAGAAGCGCGACTGGCTTTCGTGCACGCTCATGGACACCCCGCCGCCGAGGCAGGTGTAGGCGAATTCGTCGGCCACGTTCAATTCGTAAAGGGCGTGCCCGCCCTCGTGCACCACGCTGAAGAGCGAGGAGAGGAAGCTTTCCTCGTGATAATGGGTGGTGATGCGCACGTCGTACTTGGTGAACTCGGTGGTGAAGGGATGCTCGGTGGTGGAGATGGTGCAGTGGTTCCGGTCGATCCCCATCAGGGCCATCAGCTCGTCCGAGAGCTTTTCCTGCGTCGGGATCGGGAAGGGCTTGTGATTGATCGAATCGTCCACCTGCTTCGAGGCGACGACCTTTTTGACCGTGGGCACGATCTCCTTACGCAGGGCGGCGAAGAAGGCCTCGCACTTTTCCCGGGTCAGGCCCTCCTCGTACTGATCGAGCTGATAATCGTAAGGATCTTTTTCCGGCGCCACCAGCGACGCGATCCTCTTCTGGGTGGCCACCAGCCGGTCGATATAAGGCGCGAAGGAGGCGTAATCGTTTTCCTCCTTGGCCTTGTGCCACACCGCGTCGGCCTCGTTGAGAAGCTTTGCGTAGGCTACGTATTCCTCCACCGGGATCTTTTGAAGCTCGGTAAGCTCCTTGTTTTTGAGCTCCGCGATCCGGCGTTCGGTCCCGTCCAGCTCGTCCTTGTGCTTAAGAAGGGTCGCGACGACCTCGGTCATCTCGGGGCCGGTGGTGATGCCGTAGGCGGCCTCGCTCAGGATGGCCAGGGTCTCGCCCCGGTTTTCGGCGGTGCCCGCCGGGGCCTGGGTGGCGCCGTCGTAAGAGAGCAGCCCCAGGGCGTGCCGGTAAGCGGTCTCCTGTTTTTCCAGAATTTTGATGCGCTCCCGCGCTTCCTTGAGTTCCATATGCGTTTTCCCTTTCTTCGATGCTTTTTTCGGGATCGGCGGAAATGCGCCTTCCCGCCCTTTCTTTCTTCTCCATTCTATCACACTTTTCCCCGAAAAGAAATCCCTTTCTTTGCTTTTCCGCGCTTGACAAAGCGGCTTTCCGGGCGCTATACTGGATCCGAAAAACGTCCTCCTCCGTCGGAGGGCGAAGGAAAGGACGCTCCCGCCTTATGACGCTTCCCGAACCTCTGAAAAACACCCGCGGCCCGGTGCTTCTGGATACCGATATCGGCCCCGACTGCGACGACGCGGGGGCTTTGGCGGTCCTGTTCTCGCTTCAGAAAAAGACCGGCTTTTCCATCGCCGGGATCGTCAACTGCACCTCCAACCCCTGGGGCGCGGGGGCCGTGGACGCGGTGCGCGCCTTTTACGGGATGCCCGAGCTTCCCATCGGCGAATTCCGGCGCCGTCCCTTCCTCCCCGACTGCTCCAAATACAACAAGGCTCTGTCCGAAGCGTTTTCTCCCCTCTTCCGGGCGGGAAGAGGCTTTTCCGATTCGGCGGAGGTCTATAAAAAGGCGCTGGAGGAAAGCCCGGATCACGCTCTCACGGTGGTCACCATCGGCCAGTTCAACGCCCTGGCCGACGCGATGAGGCTTTATCCCGCGCTCTTCCGGAAAAAGCTCGGGCTTCTCGTCTCCATGGCCGGGGATTATCCCGCGGGAAAGCGCGAATACAACGTCTATTCCGACGCCGAAAGCGCCCGGTACGTCTTCAGTCAGGTCTCCTGCCCCGTGATCCTCTCGGGCCACGAGGTGGGATACGCCTTCGAGACCGGCTTCCCCGACGGGATCGAGCGCCCGGAAAACCCCGTGTGGCTCGCCTACAAGCTCTGGAACGACGGGAAGACCACCCGCTTCAGCTGGGATCTCACGGCGGTCTACTTCGCCGTGATGGGGCTTGAAGAGTTTTTCGATCTGTCCCCCGCCCTCTCGCTCGAGGTGACCCCCGACGGCTCCACCCCGTCCCGGGAGGAGGAGGGCGGAAACTTCCGTTTCCTGATCCTGAAGGACGCGGCGGGGCTTCAGGCCCGCCTGAACGGGATCCTCAGGGAAGAAGCCTGAACGCGTAAAGGCAAGAGCCCCGGAGCGGTCGCTCCGGGGCTCTTTTGCGCGGGAAAAAGAGAGGATTCAGGAAATGGCTGCGAAGCCGCGTTCGAGGTCGGCGAGGATGTCGTCGATATGCTCGGTGCCGATGGAAAGGCGGATGGTGCCCGGGAAGATATCCTGATCGGCGAGCTCCTCCGGGGAAAGCTGGGAATGGGTGGTGGTGGCGGGATGGATCACCAGCGACTTCACGTCGGCGACGTTGGCCAGAAGCGAGAAGATCCGGAGATGGTCGATGAAGGCGAAGGCCTCCTTCTGACCGCCCCTGATCTCAAAGGTGAAGATCGATCCGCCGCCCTGCGGGAAGTATTTCTCGTAAAGCGCGTGATCGGGGTGATCCGGAAGCGACGGATGGTTGACCTTTTTGACCAGAGGGTGCTTTGCAAGATACTCCACGACCTTTGCGGTGTTTTCCGCGTGCCTCTCCAGACGGAGCGACAGGGTCTCCACCCCCTGCAGAAGCAGGAAGGCGTTGAAGGGGGAGATGGCCGCGCCGGTGTCCCGGAGCAGGATCGCGCGGATATAGGTGACGAAGGCCGCCTTTCCCGCCGCGGCGGTGAAGGAAACGCCGTGATAGCTGGGGTTCGGGGCGGCGACGCCGGGGTATTTCTCCGCCGTCCAGGGGAAATTGCCGGAGTCCACGATCACGCCGCCCAGGGTGGTGCCGTGCCCGCCGAGGAATTTGGTGGCCGAATGCACCACGATATCGGCCCCGTGCTCGATGGGGCGGATCAGATAAGGCGTGCCGAAGGTGTTGTCCACCACGAAGGGCACCCCGTTTTCGTGGGCGATGGAGGCGACCAGATCCAGATCGGGGATGTCGCTGTTGGGATTGCCCAGGGTCTCGGCAAAGACCGCCCGGGTCTCCGGCCGGATCGCGGCCCGGATCGCGGCGGGATCGTGGATATCCACGAAGGTCGTTTCGATCCCGAAATTCGGAAGGGTGTGCGCCAGAAGGTTGTAGCTTCCGCCGTAGATGGTCTTCTGCGCCACGATGTGGCCGCCCTTCCCCGCCAGGGCCTCCAGCGTGTAGGCGATGGCTGCCGCGCCTGAGGCCAGCGCCAGAGCCGCGACCCCGCCCTCCAGAGCGGCGATCCTTTTTTCCAGGACCTCCTGGGTGGAGTTGGTCAGGCGGCCGTAGATGTTGCCCGCGTCCGAAAGGCCGAAGCGGGCCGCCGCGTGGGCCGAATCGTGGAAGACGTAGCTGGTGGTCTGATAGATGGGGACCGCCCGGGAATCGGTGGCCGGATCGGCGCTCTCCTGTCCCACGTGAAGCTGAAGGGTCTCGAATTTATACTCTGCCATGATCTTTTCCTCTTTCCCGGGGTCTGCCCGTTTCTTTACCGTCCCCTCCCTGTCTGTGCTTCTGTTTTCCGGGGACGGTCTTATCATACACCGGCCGTCCCCTTTTGTCCAATATCCTATTAAAATACTCGGTAATAGGCTCGTCCTATAGCTCCGTGTCTTTCCCCCCGGTTTTTTCGAGGGTCGCCGCCAGCTCCCGGACGTAGCGCTCGCCGGTCTCACTGAGAGGAAGATCCTTTCTCCGGAGGTATCCGATCTCCATCCGGGTCTTTTCCCCCTCCTCCCGGAAGGGGATGGTGAGATAGTCCGAGCCGTTCAGCTCCTCCGAGATGATCCCCGAGCAGAGGGTGTATCCCATCAGCCCGATCATCAGATTCAGCATGGTCGCCCGGTCGTTGGCCCGGATGATGCGGGGATAATCGGCGGTGGAAAGGATCTCCTCGGCGAAATAGAAGGATTCGCCCGCGTCCTGCTCAAAGGCGAGGCAGGGGTAAGGCGCGAGGTCTTCAAAGGTGATCTCTGCCTTTTGCGCCAGAGGGTGCCCCTTCCAGAGATAGACGAAGGCGCCGCAGGTGACCAGTCTTTCAAAGCAAAGCCCGTTGGAACGGAACAGCTTTTCCATCACCTGCCGGTTGAAATCCGAAAGATACAGGATGCCGATCTCGCTTTTTCCGGAGGCCACGTCGCTGATGACCTCCCGGGTGCGGGTCTCGCGGATGGCGAATTCGTATTCCACCGTGTCGAACTGCTTCACCATCTCCACGAATCCCTTCACGGCGAAGGAATAATGCTGACAGGAGACGCCGAATTTCTTTTTCAGGGTCCCGCCCCGGCCGTATTTTTCATAGATCCTCTCGCACCCGTCGGTCACGTCCCGGGCGTGCCTCAAAAACTCCGCGCCGTCGGAGGTCAGGGTGACGCCCCGGGCGCCCCGGCGGAAGATCGTGATCCCCAGCTCCTTCTCCAGCTCCCGGACCGCGCCGGAGAGCGAGGGCTGGGCCACGTAGAGCGTTTCAGCGGCCTTGTTCAGGGAGCCGGATTCGGCGATGGCGATGACGTAACGAAGCTGTTGAAGGGTCACGGCGGGTCTCCTCTTTTCCTATTATTCTGATAGGCTTTAATATACCACCGATCCCGCCTTCCGTCAAGACCCGAAAAGAGAGAAAAGCGGGTCCCGGCCGTTCGCCGGGACCCGCAGTTTTCTTCTTTGCCGTTCCGGACCCGATCCGGGATCTCCCGTGGATCAGTCCTCATACGCCCACTCGGTGAGCATGACCTCCCGCGCCTCTCCCCCGTCGTCGGGCAGGAAAAGGGTGCGGATCTCGAATTTTCCGAAGTGAAGCGGAAGCTCGCGCTCCAGCAGGGGCAGGCGGATCACCGTGTCGGTGCTTTCCTCCCCCGCCGTCTCGTAGGCGCGCAGGACCCAGCCGTTTTGATCCTCGGCCCGTTTCAGGGCGGTGATATCCACGTTCCGGGCGTCCGCCGCGCCGAAGCTCTTTTCGGCCGGGAGGAAGCCCCGGTGGTTGTTTTCACACACCGCCGTGACCGGGCAGTTGAGCTCCGCCGCCCGGCGCTCCAGCGACGCGAAGTCAGGCTCCTTTTCCCCGGGGACCATCACGTACGAAAAGCGGGAAAGCCCCTGCTCGGTGAACATGCTCTCGGACGTCCGCGGGCCGCCGTGATCGCCGTAGATCGGGCTCCGGAGCACGGTCAGGCGGATATCGCCTCCCTTGATCGAGAAACTGTATTTGCCGTCGTTGAGCATGGCCATGGAGCGCTTCGCGCCCTTCACCGCCACGTAGCGGTGGCCGTTTTCCTCCTCGCCGTCGGCGGGGCGGGTGAAGTGGCCGAAGGGGATCTCGTACACGGCGGAGGGATCCTCCCCCACGTCAGAGGGCCAGCTGATCTTCAGCATCTTGTGCTTTTCCCGCCAGTCGCACTCCGCCCGGACGCGAAGCATCTTTTCTCCGGCGACCAGGCTGAAATACTGGGTGAGTTTCGAATCGTTGTATCGGGATTCCACCTTGACCGTGGCGCGCACCGGCCCGTTTTCAATCACGGTGACGCGCGCGTCGCCGAAGATCGCGATATCGTGATCGAAGAAATTCTTTGCGTGGCTCCAGGTGTCGTGCCTGTATTCGTCCACCACCACCGGCACCGCCGCCGGGGCCGCGAGCAATTCCCCGCCGGTGGATTTGTCCTTCATCGACCTGACCTGCCCGTTATAGGGGATGAACTCCACCCTGAGGAATTCGTTTTCCAGCACCGGGCCGGGGTATTCGTTCGCGGTCTGAAGCTCCGGGGCGGGGGTCGCTTTCACCGGGGAGGGGAATTCCTTTTTTTCGCCGCCCCGGATATAGGTGCCGCTGACGGCCTCCTCGGTGCGGTCCCCGATGAGATAGATCGTGTATCCCATGGGCGGGATCTCGGCCATGAAGAGGCCGTCGCCGCGCCACATGCAGCTTTCGGCCTGGGAATAGACCGTCTGGAGCGGCACGTCCTCCCCTTCGAGGGTCCGGATCGAGTCGATCCGGTAATTCACCGCGACCGGGGTCTTCACTTTCCAGGGATGGGGGTTGAAAAGGATCACCGGCGTTCCGGGAAGCTCCAGGGTGTCCACCGCCCAGGAAAGCCCCTGGGTGCCGGTCGCGATGATCTTTTGGGCGATCGAAAGGCTTTCGCCCGCAAAGGCAAAGGCGTCCTCGTAGGCCTTTTCGATCGAGCATCCGCCCATGATGTCGTGGAACTGGTTGAACAGGATATTCTCCCAGGCCTCCTCCAGCCTTTCTCCCGGATAGGATAGGCCCAGGGTCTTATGGGCGATCGAGGCGAAGACCTCGGCCGCGTAGAGATCGGCCTCGGCCCGGCGGTTCAGCCGCTTCAGCCCGGATACCGCGGAATAGCAGCCCGAGGCGTGATGCTGGAGATCGTCCTCCACCACCGGAAGCACGGCTCCCGAGGCCTCAAGCGCGTCGAAGAAATCGTCGGGAGAGGCGAAAAGAATCTCGTTTTCACCCGCGCGCTTCTCCATGACCTCCCTGACGCAGGCGATATTCTTTCTGGTGGGGCCGCCGCCGTGATTGCCCACGCCGTAGAAGACCATGGTGAAGTCCAGGTCGCCGTTGGTGACGGCGCTGGTCTCCTCCATACGCTTTTCGGCCTCCTCCGCGCTTTCCAGATTCGCCGTATAGGCGTCCGGGATCCGGAAGACCGGGATCTCAGTGCCGTCCGGGCTTTTCCAGAGGAAGACGTTT
>CACYBP010000063.1 GCA_902772625.1 Oscillospiraceae bacterium | reverse complement strand
TCAGAACGAGCGCCGCAAGCAGGATCAGAAGCGATCTGAAGCGGAATTTTCTCATGGCAAAAACCTCCCGTACCATATGCGTTGGATTCCCCGCCGCCGAAAACGCGGACCGTTATTCCGAGGGGAACGAATTCAGTATATCACGCCTTTTCCCCGATTGCAAGACGAAAACTTCTCTTTTCGGGCTTCCGGCCGTTCATTCTCCGGCCTTCGGCGCGAAGACGACCTTTCTCCCGTCGGGGTTTTCGATGCCGGTGTAGGTGAGATTGGTCACGTTGTTGTGCCGGATCTCCAGGGCGACGCGCGCATGGGAATCCACGTTGCGGACGTGGATCCTGTCGGTCTCCCCCTCGGAAGCCGGGCGCTCTTTGTAATAATGATCGTCCCCGATCACCACGGTGGCCCGGGCCTGCTTTTTCCCGGGAAGGGTCTCGTCGGTGATATCGAAGATATTCACGTCGTGGAGCTTTGCCCCGTCGTGGTTCAGAAGCCGGACGGTCTGATGCCCGCCGGAGATATAGGTCGAGACGCGCATGATATCCACGTGGTGGATATCGGGATCCTTTCCCTCGACGCGCATGGCGCCGTCGGAGAAGGGCAGCGCCGTGAGGGCGACGCTGTCGTCCCCGGTCCAGCCGGTGATATCGCTGATATCGAAATACGAGCAGCCCACCCGGAGGTCTACGCCGTCCTGATTGGGCATGGAATTCTCGGCGAAGAAATGCAGATCCGAGATCTTCCCGTTGCGGCAGTAGTAAAAGGCCGCGCCCCAGTAACGCTGGTTGGTGATCGTCAGATGCTCGACGGTGATCCCCTCCACGTTCCGGAAGAGAAGCGGGATATTATGGAGCACCGAAGGTCTTCCCCCGGTCTTCGCGGTCTTTTCGGTCAGATCGTTGGGCTTTCCGCCGTCCAGCGTCGCCTTCCCGATGCCGATCACACGGATATCGTGAAGCTCCTTTTCCGCGGTAAGCCCTTCGTCAAAGACGCCTTCGGACACGATCATATTGGAATAGACCCCGTCCATCAGGACAAGCGTGCAGTTATAAAGAAGCAGCGTGAACCCGGAGGGCAGCACGATGGGGGAATCGAGCCAGTATTTCCCGTCCTCGCTCTCGGGGTTCTTCGCGGGGATCGCAAGCTTGTTCGCGCCGGATTCCTTCGCCCTTCTCACAAGCTCATTCAGGCGGGGCGAATCGCTCTTTCTTTCCGGAGGATTCATGTGTTCAGCTCCTTTGCCGCCTCCCCCACCGATGGGAAGACGAAATCGGCGTGATAGGTGGTTTGCTTTTCATAATCTTCCAGGCTGGTTTCGCCGGTCAGGACCAGGACCGTCGCGATCCCGGCCTCTTTTCCCACGGCGATGTCTGTATAAAGCCGGTCGCCCACCATGACGGTGGTCTCCCGCCTTCCGCCGGTGAGAGAAAGCACCGCGTCGATGATGGCCCTGTTGGGCTTTCCGACGATCAGATCGGGGCTTTTCCCGGTGGAGGCCTCCAGAAGCCGGATCATGGAGCCGGTGTCGGGGACGTCCCTGCCCCCTTCCACCGGGCACACCAGATCGGGGTGCGTGCAGATCCAGGGGAGCCCCTTCTTGATCATATCGTGGGCCAGAAGCAGACGGCGGTAAGTCAGATCGGTGTCAAAGCCCAATATCACCGCGTCCGGGTCGGCCTCGGTGAGAAGAAAGCCCTCCCGCTCGAAAAGCGAGCGGAGCGCCGCCGTCCCCATGACGTAGAGCTTTTTGTAACCCCGTTCTTTCAGAACGATGGCCGTGGCGTCGCCGGAGGAAAAAACGTCCTCCTCCCCCGCCCGGATCCCCAGACGGCGGAGCTTTTCGGCGTAGGCCTTCTTGTCTTTTGAAGAATTGTTGGTCAGGAAGAGATAGCGCGCGCCTTTCTTCCGGATGGCCTCCAGAAATCCCGGCGTTTCGGGAAAGAGATCGTTTCCGAGATAGATGGTGCCGTCCATGTCCAGAAGGAACAGTTCAAAATCCTTGATCGATCTCATTCTTCGGTCTCCGAAAAGGGCTCGACGCGGGTGCGCAGGAGCCGCATCAGGGTCAGTCTTTTCCGCACGTAGAAGGCATACTTGCTGCCCGCCTCGAACATATCCCCGGGGATCCCGGCGTCTTCCGGCGCCGCGGCGCCTCCGGCCTTCCGGAGGATGGCGCGGATCTCCTCCCCGGTGGGGATTTCCTCGTTCACGATGCGCGTGATCTCTCCCCAGGCCATGGCGATCTCCTCGTCCCGCACCGAAGACGCGGGATCCGGCAGGCTTTCGCGCATGATGCTTTCGGTCAGGGGATGGAACGCCTCCTCCAGAGCCTTCGGAGAGGGCGTATGGTGGATAAAGCAGGGCGCTTCCCGGACGGCCTCGTGATAAATATCCGACGCGACGGCCGCGGCGACGCCCACCTTGGTGCCGTGATAGAGCGGCGCAAGTCCGCGCGCGGCGTAAAGCATCTCCCAAAGATGGGACATGTGATGCTCCGCGCCCGAGGCGGGGCGGGAGGTTCCGGCCAGATAGATCATCAGGCCGGAAAGGGTCAGGGCTTCCATCAGCGCGAGCGCGTAGCCCTCGTCGTGCGCGGGATCGGCGCCGTCCCGGATCGGCTTCACCGCCTTTTCCACCGCCTCGCGCGTCAGGCGCGCGATGGAGGGGCAGTAAGCTTCCCCGGTGAGGATCGACGCGATCTTCCAATCGGCCAGAGCCGTGTATTTCCCGATCAGGTCGCCCAGTCCCGCCGCCTTCAGTTCGGCGGGAGAGGCGGCGAGGATATCCACGTCGGCCAGAAGCACCTCCGGCGCCTTGGCGTCGAGGGTGGTCTTGAAGCCGTTCACGGTCAGGGGCGCCTGCCCCGAAAGGAAGCCGTCCATGCTGGGGGCCGTGGCGAAGATGACGAAAGGCTTTTGAAGCCGGAAGGCGGCGTACCGGCAGACGTCGTTGAGCGAGCCGGTGCCCGCCGAGAGGATCAGATCGGCCTCCCCCGCCTCCTCCATCACCTTTTCGGAGACCTCCATGGTGGCCTCGCGGAGATTTTCATAGGTCAGAAGCTTCACCCGGTATCCCGCGGAATCCAGCGATTCCAGAAGACCCGGAGAGGCCTTTTTCGTGTTTTCGTCCCAAACCAGGAGGAGACTTTCTCCCCCGAGCTTTTCCCGGAGGATCGCGCCGGTCTTTCCCGTCAGCCCCTTTTCAAACGAGACGAAGGGGGCTTTTGCCGCGTGTTTCTTCCCGCAGGGGCAGTTTTCCAGGCTCCTGATCAGAGCCGCAGCGTCAAATGCCATCGTTTGCGAAATCCTTTCTTGCGGATATAGATCTTTATCAAAACGCGCTTTACGGATTCAGGCGGTTGGGGCCGCGGAAGATGAACATCGAATCCTTGATGCCGAGCCCGAAGAGCAGCATGGTCAGCCGGTCCAGTCCCAGGCCGAAGCCGCCGTGGGGCGGGCAGCCGTAGCGGAAGAAGTCGAGATAGAACTTCACGTCCTCGCCGAGGCCCTTTTCCTCGGCCTGCGCCTTGAGCTTTTCATAGCGGTGCTCTCTCTGGGCGCCGGTGGTGATCTCCACGCCGCGCCAGATCAGGTCGTAGCCCATGGGGATGCCGTTTTCGTCGCGCATGTGATAGAAGGCGCGCTTCTCCGGGCCGAAATCGGTGACGAAGAGGAATTCATGGCCGTATTTCTCCATGACCCATTTGTAGGAAAGCTGCTCGGCCTCGGTGGTGAGATCGTTCTTCTCGCTTTCGGGAAGCACGTAGCCGTAGTTCTTTTCGAGTTCGTCATAGAGGTCGTGAAGCTTCACCGTCGGGAAAGGAAGGGTCGGCACGACGACCTTTTTCCCGAAGAGGGCTTCGATCTCCTCGCCGTATTTTTCGGCGACCTTCCCGAGTGCGTAGGTGAGAAGCTCCGCCTCCATGTCCATGACGTCCTTCACCGATTCGATATAGGAGAATTCCAGATCGAAGCCGGTGAATTCGGTGGTGTGGCGGGAGGTATAAGACTTTTCGGCGCGGAACACCGGGCCGACCTCGAAGATGCGCTCGAAGCCCGCGGCCATGGCCATCTGCTTATAGAACTGGGGGCTCTGGGCGAGGTAGGCCTTCCGGTCGAAATACTTCACCTCGAACACGTCGGCGCCGCTTTCGCTGGCCGCGCCGATGAGCTTGGGCGAATGGATCTCCAGAAAATCCCTTTCCAGAAGGAATTCGCGCAGCGCCGCGGCCAGGACGGTCTGGGTCTTGAAGACCAGCTGGTTTTCGTCGGTGCGCAGGTCGATCCAGCGGTAGTCGATGCGCTGGTCGATGTTGGAGCGTTCCAGAGCGGCCCTTTTCTTGGTGGCCGGGATCTCCTTGCGCACGATGGGCAGCGCCTCGGCCAGGGAATCGATGGTGATGCTCTCCCCCTCCGCCGGGATCATTTCGAAGCCGTTGAGCTTGACGAATTCGTTTGCGGAAACCGTGCCGACGCAGGAGATCACCGAGTCGGGGGTGATCCTGTCGAGCGTTTCCAGCAGCGCGGGGTATTTTTCCTTTTCCACCGTGATCTGGAGCCTTCCCGAAAGGTCCTTCAGGACGATAAAGGCCATGGACTTCCCGTTGCGGATGTTGTCGACGAATCCCCGCACCAGGATCTTCTCGCCGGTTCTTTTCAAGGCGTTTTTCAGAGTTGTTCTTTCCATTTCGATCTTTCTCCTCTTGCAGTTTATCCGGGGAAGTTCCGAAAAAAGAATAAGCCCCCGCCCCTTTTTGGGGCGAAAGCCCTGCTTCCGCGGTACCACCCAAATTCAGCTTCCTTCCGAAGCCCTCCGAAGGTCGTATGCATTTGTCCCTGCGCTCCGCCGGCCTGTCACCCACGGCATCCTCACGCGGGTATTATTATAGACGAAAGCCCGTCTTTTGTCAAGGGGTTTCGCCCCTTTTTCGGGCTTTCCTTCAAAGCCCGGTGCGTCTTCCCGATCGAAGGAACAAGAAGGGGCCGTGGGAGATCG
>CACYBP010000062.1 GCA_902772625.1 Oscillospiraceae bacterium | reverse complement strand
TTCCCCTGTTTTTTAACCCATTCATCGTTCTAAAATCGGTTTTCCCCTATGGTTAACCCATTAAAAATGGGATAAAGAGCATCAAATCTCCTCAAAAGGGAACAGATGAATCAAAAAAGAAAAACCCCGGAAACCGTTGAGTTTCCAGGGTTTTTGAGCATTTTCTCGCCGCGATTATCTCTTGGAGAACTGCGGAGCACGACGTGCAGCCTTGAGGCCGTACTTCTTGCGCTCTTTCATTCTCGGGTCGCGGGTGAGGAAGCCGGCCTTCTTCAGGATCGGACGGTAATCGGCCGAAACGTTGAGAAGGGCGCGGGCCGCGCCGTGACGGATGGCGCCGGCCTGGCCGGAAACGCCGCCGCCGGTGACGGTAACGACCATGTCGTACTTTTCCAGGGCGTCGATGGCCACCAGAGGCTGACGCACGATGAGCTTCAGCGTTTCAAGGCCGAAATACTCGTCGATGTCGCGGTTGTTGATGGTGATCTTGCCGGTGCCGTTGGGATAGAGGCGCACGCGGGCGATGGAGCTCTTGCGGCGGCCGGTGCCGTACACATAGGGTCTCTTGGATTCGTACATCCTTCGTTACCTCCTCAAATATAATCGGGAGCCGCGACCGGCTTCTGCGCCTGGTTCTTGTGCTCAGGTCCCGCGTAGATCTTGCAGCGGTTGAGCGACCAGCGACCGATGGAGTTCTTCGGGAGCATGCCGCGCACCGCCAGAGTCATGGCGAGGATGGGCTTCTCCTTCATCAGGATGCGGTACTTGGTCTCCTTGAGGCCTCCGGCATAACCGGAATGGGTGCGGTAATATTTCTGTTCAAGCTTGTTGCCGGTGAGAACGGCGTCTTTGGCGTTGATGATGATAACAAAATCGCCGCAGTCGACGTTGGGGGTATATTCGGGCTTGTGCTTGCCGCGCAGAAGGACGGCCGCCTTGGCCGCGGTCTTTCCGAGCGGGACACCGGCTGCATCGATGACGTACCATTTACGATCGACGGTTTCGTTCTTCGCCATAAATGTGGACATGCAGTTCGTCTCCTTCAGTTGATATCTTCTCGTCTTCAGACCGGTATATCATACCACAAGCACCGGTGCTTGTCAATACTTTTTTCGAAAAAATTGTACTGGCAGACCGATGCTCGCGTATGCTCTTAAATGCTCGTTTTTTCTCCCGTTTTCATTTTTCAGAAGGGGATTTAACGGTTCATTCCTCCGGCACGTCGGCGGTGGCGACCATGTCCACGCCGCATCCCAGCACGTCGGGGATCACGACCTCGCCGATCCGGACGCGGCGGGAAAGGACGGTCTTCCGGCACTCCTCCGCCACGGCGATCAGAAGCTTTTTCGGCACCGGCGTGCGG
Source organism: Oscillospiraceae bacterium (assembly GCA_902772625.1). Classification (GTDB taxonomy): domain Bacteria; phylum Bacillota; class Clostridia; order Oscillospirales; family QAMX01; genus RUG11797. The sequence goes on along the minus strand of CACYBP010000062.1, from coordinate 3,583 downwards.
GATCTCACCGGCAGGAGAAAATCCCCTGCGATCGCGGGGTCGACGCGCACGGTGGTTGTGATCATGCGTTTGGGATCCAGCATTTCCTCCCGTCCGTAGGCTCTTCCCCGGGCGCAGGTGGCGCCCTCCACGGTGATCTCGCCGCCCTTCCGGGTCACGGTCATCTGACAGCCCCGGGGGCAGACGGTACAGGTCACTTTTTTGATCTCTGCGGTCTCTTCCATGCTTTTCACTCTCCCTTGATGAAGGCGGCGGCAAATCCGCCGGCCTTGACCCCCTGCAGGGTCACGTTGTCCACCAGATCGTGGACCTTCACCGCGTTGCCGCAGGCGAAGAGTCCCGGGATCCCGGTCATCAGCCTGTCGTCCACGCGAAGGCCGTTGTTTCTTTCCACCGGCGCGCCCGCCGCCTGGAAAAGCTCGGTCTCGGGCACGAGCCCCACCGAAAGGAGCAGGGTGTCGCAGTCCACCCGCCATTTTTTCTCCAGGATCGGCGTGAGGTTTTCGTCCACCGGCGCGAGGCTGACTCCCTCGACTCTCTCCTTGCCGTGGATCTCCACCACGGTGGTGGAGAGCAGAAGGGGAATGTCGAAATCTTCCAGGCACTGAACAATGTTGCGCTTCAGACCGCCCGACTTGGGCATCAGCTCGGCCACCAGGAGCACCTTCGCGCCCTCCAGGGTCAGGCGGCGCGCCATGATCAGGCCGATGTCCCCCGAGCCCAGGATCACCACGCGCTTGCCCGCGTGATACCCCTCGATATTCAGATAGCGCTGGGCGGTGCCCGCGGTCAGGACGCCGGCCGGGCGCGTGCCGGGGATGGCGATGGTCCCGGCGCTCCTCTCGCGGCAGCCGGTGGCGGCCACCACGGCCTTGGGATGAAGCTCCAGATACCCCTTCTCGCGGCTCATGGCGCGCACGGTGAGATCGCTTCCCACCTCCAGGACCGGGGTGGAAAGAAGCACCTCGATGCCCGCCTCCTCCACCTGGCGGATGAACCGGGCGGCGTATTCGGGACCGGCCAGGTCCTCCCCGAAGGTGTGCAGGCCGAAGCCGGTGTGGATGCACTGACGCAGCACCCCGCCGAGATAGGGATCGGTCTCCAGGATCAGGATCCGGTCGACTCCCTGTTTTTTGGCTTCCAGCGCGGCGGCCATACCGGCGCTGCCGCCGCCGATGACGATCAGATCGGGTTCGGTTCTCATATCACTTCACCTTTCCCTTCAGGATCTCGGATCCGGGCCCGTCGTAGAGCACCTGATCCTTGGGGATGCCCAATTCGCGCGAAAGGATCGACACCACCACCGGCTGGCAGAAGCCCGCCTGGCAGCGGCCGAAGCCCGCGCCGACTCTTTTTTTCACGCCCTTGACGCTTCTGGCCCCGGCGTTCCGGTGGATGGCGTCCACGATCTCTGCCTCGGAGACCTTTTCGCATTTGCAGACGATCACGGCGTAACGGCTGTCGCGGGAAATCAGATCGCGCTTTTCCTCCTCGCTCATGCGGTTCAGGCGGATCTGTTTCCGCCGGAAGGGATCAAAATCGTCTCTCTTTTCCGCGCCGAGGTCCCGCGCGATCTCCTGTGCAAGCTCCCGCGCGATGGCCGGAGCCGAGGCAAGCCCCGGAGATTCAATGCCTGCCGCCTGATAGAAGCCGGGGACGTCGCTCCTTCCGACGATGAAATCGCCGGTGTCCGGGGTGGGCCGGATGCCCGCGTAGGTGCGGATGGTCAGATTCATGGGAAGAGGCACCCGGAGGAAACGGGCGGCGGCCTCCCGCACGAACCGGAGTCCCTCCGCGTCGGTGGGGGTCAGCTCGCGGTCGGGGACCTCCTTCGCGTCGGGCCCGATCAGAAGCTTTCCGTGCACCGACGGGCTTAAAAGCACCCCCTTGCCCTCTTTGGTCGGGCAGGCGAACAGGGTGTTTTTCACCATATCCCCCGCCCTCCGGTCGAGCAGGTAGTACTGCCCCAGCCGGGGTTTGATGGTGAAGGCGTGGGGAAGGAGCATGTCGTGGATCTTATCCGACCACACCCCGGCCGCGTTCACCACGGCCCGGGCCTTGTATTCGCCCCTGTCGGTGACCACGAGGATCCCGTCGGGAAGGCGGGAAAGTCCGGTCACTTCTTCCCCGAGGTTCAGGAGCGCGCCGTTGTCCATCGCGTTTTCACAGGCCGCGATGGCCACGCCCCAGGGCTCGGTGATCCCGGCGGTGGGGGCGTAAAGCGCCGAAGTCACCCTGTCGGAAAGGAGCGGCTCGATCCCGGAAAGCTCCGCTCCCCGCCTGATCGAAAGTCCCTCCACGCCGTTTTCCCTTCCGCGCTCGAGAAGCTTGCGGAGGGTCTCCTCCTGCTCCTCTCCGAAGGCCGCCACCAGCGAGGGCGTCGGCTGGTAAAGAAAGTCCAGCTCCCGGGAAAGGGCCGGATAGAGCCGGTTCCCCTCCACGTTGAACCGGGCCTTTTCGCTTCCCGGCTCTGGGTCGTAGCCCGCGTGGACGATGGCCGAATTGGCCATGGTGGCGCCCGAGGCCAGATCGTACTGCTTTTCGATCAGGCGCACCTTCAGCCGGTAGGACGCGAGAAAGCGGAGAGTGAGGCAGCCGACCACGCCGCCTCCGATGACGATGACGTCTTCCATAAACGCAATCACCTTCCGAATCGTTCTTTGTGATCCCGGAGAAAGGGTCTTTTAAAAAAACGCGCCAAAAGCGGAGGATCCCTCCGCCTCTGGCGCGAACACTTCACTCTTTCGCCGGTATTATGTTGTCTATATGACAGTATAAGCTATTTTTCGCCCGGTGTCAACGGAATTTTTTCACCCATTTGAACCGGTTGATCTTGACGGCAGCCACGGCGCATTTGGTCACCTGGTCGCATTTCAGGATGGCGAACACCACCACCGGGGACGCGTTCCAGAAGAAAGCCGCGCAATACGCCAGCGGGATCACGATCACCCACATCCAGATCAGGTCGTTATAGAAGACGAATTTCGTGTCTCCCCCGCTCCGCACGATCCCGGTCAGGCAGGACATCTGGTAGGCCGTGCCCACCAGGGTGACGCTCAGGACCGTCATGAAGGCCACCGCCAGGGCTCTCGCGTCGCCCTCCACGGCGTAAAGCCCGATGATCAGATCCTTGATCAGGAAGAGGCAGGCGCCGGATACCAGCCCCAGCCCCAGATAGAGAAGCTGCATGGTGACGGCGTAGGGTTTGATCTTCTCAAGCTTCCCCTCTCCGATGGTCTTGGCGATGATCACCCCCGACGCGCTGGCCGAGGCGTAAACCACCACCGAGATCACCTGGAACACGGTGCCCGCGATGGAATTGGCGTTGATGGCCGCTTTGCCCATGTGCCCGAGGATGGCGGTCTGGAAGGACTGGGCGATGCCCCAGGAAAAGCTGGAGCAGAAGACCGGAAAGCCCACCTTGATATAAAGCTTGAAAAGCGAGGGGTCCGGTCTGAAGAAATCCAGGGGCTTCATCCCGAGCTTCTTGTCCATAAAGAAGAGGTAGAAGAGCACCACCGCGGTTTCCACCGCCCGGGAGATCACGGTGGCCAGCGCCGCGCCCCGGGAGCCCATCTCCGGG
>CACYBP010000061.1 GCA_902772625.1 Oscillospiraceae bacterium | reverse complement strand
CAGATAGGAAAGCGACGCGTCGTAGATCCTCGCGGGGGTCCCGAGAAGAGTGAGAAGAGGCCGGCTCGCCAGAAGTCCCGCCGCCGTGATGAAAAGCGAGCAGGCCAGGGTCAGGAAGCCGGTGGTGCCCACCGCCTTTCGCAGGGCCTCTTTGTCGCCGAGCCCCACGCGCTGGGCGATCACCACGGTGGAGCCGGAGGAAAGCCCGATCAGGAACATGTTGATGATGCTCATCACCGGGGAGCTTGCCGACACTGCGGCCAGCGCGTCGGCGCTGACGTATCGCCCGACGATCATCGAATCGGCCACGTTATAAAGCTGCGTCACGATGCTTCCCAGAAGGATCGGCAGCGAGAAGAGAAGAAGGCTCTTGAAGATCGGACCGTTCAGAAGATCCGCCCGCCCGCGGGAAAAGACTTTTGGCACCCTCTGGACCCTCCTTTCTCGGGTTGCTTTCGGCCGTGCCTCGTCTATCATAGCACGACGAAGGGAAAGTTTCAACCATTCCCGGCTTTCGACGCGGAAATTCGTGCAAATTGGATATTGCAAAAAGCTCGTTTTCTGATATAATCGAAAAATAACTTTTAAGACGAACCGCGCCGCTCCCGCCCGGGGCGGAAACCCGTGAACGAAGCGCCCGGCGCTTGCAATAAAGAGCGAGAAGAGAGGAGAAGCACATGGCCATTTTCATCAACGAACCGTCCCACACCTTTAACGAGTACCTCCTGATCCCGGGGTATTCCTCCGCGGAATGCATCCCCGCCAACGTCAGCCTGAAGACCCCTCTGGTCAAATTCAAAAAGGGAGAGACCTCTGCCATCACCATGAACATCCCCATGGTGTCCGCCATCATGCAGTCGGTCTCGGGAGACCGCCTGGCGGTGGCGCTTGCCACCGAGGGCGGCGTTTCGTTTATTTACGGGTCGCAGTCGGTCGCGGACGAGGCCGCCATGGTCAACCGCGCGAAAAGCTACAAGGCCGGCTTCGTCACCAGCGATTCCAACGTCAAAGAGGACGATACTCTGGCCGATATCGTTGCGCTGAAGGAAAAGACCGGGCATTCCACCGTGGCGGTCACCTCGGACGGCACCGCCTCCGGAAAGCTTCTCGGCATCGTCACCGGCCGCGATTACCGGGTCAGCCGCATGGCTCCCGAGACTCCGGTCAGGGACTTCATGACTCCCTTTGATAAGCTGATCTGGGCCCCCGAGGGCACCACGCTGAAGGAAGCCAACGACATCATCTGGGACAACAAGCTCAACTCCCTGCCGCTTCTGGACGAGGAGGGAAGGCTGAAATATTTCGTCTTCCGCAAGGACTACGACACCCACAAGCAGAATCCCAACGAGCTTCTGGACGATCACAAGCGATACGTGGTGGGCGCGGGCATCAACACCCGCGACTACGCCGAAAGAGTCCCCGCCCTTCTGGAGGCCGGCGCGGACGTCCTCTGCATCGACTCCTCCGAGGGCTTCACCGAATGGCAGAGACGGACCCTTTCCTGGATCCGGGAGCACTACGGCGACAAATGCAAGGTCGGCGCGGGCAACGTGGTGGACGGAGAGGGCTTCCGCTTCCTGGCCGAATGCGGTGCGGACTTCGTGAAGGTCGGCATCGGCGGCGGATCGATCTGCATCACCCGCGAGACCAAGGGCATCGGCCGCGGCCAGGCCACCGCCCTGATCGACGTGTGCCGCGCCCGGGACGAGTATTATCAGGAAACCGGCGTTTACGTGCCGGTCTGCTCCGACGGCGGCATCGTGTTCGATCACCATATCACCCTGGCGCTGGCCATGGGAGCCGATTTCGTGATGCTCGGCCGGTACTTCGCCCGGTTCGACGAAAGCCCCACCAACCGCGTCAACATCAACGGCACCTATTACAAAGAGTACTGGGGCGAAGGCTCCAACCGCGCCCGCAACTGGCAGCGCTACGACCTCGGCGGGGACAAGAAGCTCTCCTTTGAAGAGGGCGTCGATTCCTACGTGCCCTACGCGGGCTCCCTGAAGGACAACGTCGCCCTGTCCTTAAGCAAGGTGCGCTCCACCATGTGCAACTGCGGCGCGCTCACCATCCCGGAGCTTCAGGAAAAGGCCAAGCTCACCCTGGTCAGCGCCACCAGTATCACCGAGGGCGGCGCCCACGACGTCATCCAGAAAGAAGCCACCACCCCCATCAAGTAAGGGAAAGGCCGACCCGGAAAGCTCTTCCGAGAAGAAGGACCGGGTAAAAACCCCCATAGGCAGGACCGGCGGGCGCGCAAGCGCCCGGACGAGGGGGGTTAGCGCAAGAATATACAGCCGCCCGCGCCGATTTCGGCGCGGGCGGCTTTCTATATCCAAAGTCAAATACCCACAGTCAGTCTCTGAAATCAAACAGCTCCTTCGGGGTGATCTCCAGCACTTCGCAGAGCCTGAAGATCACGTCGAAGGAAACGCCCACGTTGCCGAGCTCGATGGCGCTGATGTGGCTCCGGTCGATGTCCACCAGCTCCGCAAGCTTCATCTGCGTCAGCTTCTTCCGCTTCCGGTAATAGACCACGTTGAGCCCGAATTTCTCGTAAAGAGACTTGTATTCTGCCTTCATGTTTCTCACCCCGCTATTATTATAGGGAGAAAGAGAAAATATAAAAACCTTGTGAAAGTAGCGTAATGATATTGACACAAGTCAGAATAAGGGCTATAATCATATTTACATCAAGCAGTTGCCGATTCATTGATTCAGGAGGTTGGATGTATGTACAAAAATATCGGAGAAAAATGCAAAGGACTCGCGCTGGTAAGCTTCATTCTTGGCGTCATAACGTCAGTCATCTGGGGGATCGTAGTCCTGCGGCAGGCGTCACATGGGGACTATGGAACAGAAACATCTCTCATTTTTCGGGGAATTGCGATCATTGTCTTTGGCTCATTAGGATCTTGGATCGGCAGCTGGGCATTGTACTGCATCGGTGATACCAATTGCGTAGTCAACGGCCTCGAAAACTACTTGGCGTCGAAACCTTTCGCTTTGGATAACCCGGTAGAGGGGAAAGCTGAGCAGACGAGGAAAGACTCCACTCCTATAGGGCCATGGACATGTATATGCGGTTACAAAGTCGACAAGGGTAAAAACGCATGCCCCGTCTGCGGAAGAAGCAGGGAATCTGTAGTCAGAACGACCTCACAAGCCGCCAGAAGCTCCGCCTGGAAGTGCCCGTCCTGCGGCAGGGAGAATCAGGGATACGTGACCACCTGCCCCTGCGGTCAGGCAAAGCCGCAGTAAGGGCTTCGAAGAGCCAAAAGAGAAAACCGCCGCCCGCGCCGATTTCGGCGCGGGCGGCGTCTTTCGTGCATTCGCTTTACCGGATATTCTTGTACATCGGGCCGTAGGCGGCGCAGGCGCGGTAGTCCTGGCCCTCCTTGTCCATGCCGAAGGCGTTCCAGGCCGCGGGCCGGAAGATCTTGTCCTCCGGGACGTTGTGCATGCACACCGGGATCCGGAGCATGGAGCAGAGGGTGATCAGATCGGCGCCCACGTG
>CACYBP010000060.1 GCA_902772625.1 Oscillospiraceae bacterium | reverse complement strand
GTTCTTGCCGGGGCCGCAGAAGAGGATCACGTCCCGCCGGACGACCTTCTGCGCCTCTTCGGACACCGCCTTGGCCAGCAGAGTCCCCGCCCGCTCGATGAGATCGCAGTCGGGCCTTCTTTCGGCGACGGCGCGGGCGTCGATGGCTTCGATCTGGCTGCGGAAGGCGATCCTCACAGCATGTCACCGCTTTCCAGCGCCTCGTCCAGATATTCCATCCCCTTGATCTTCCGCGGGGCGAACAGATGGATGTTGCGCACCATCTTCACGGTGGGCTCGAACACCACCGTGACCTTGCCGTCCTTGTGGTCGTTGAAGACGATGAACCAGCGTCCCGGCGCCCGGGCGTTGGAGGCCATGTCCACGGTCTTGTTGGATTTGGCGGCGTAGAAATCGTCCTTGAAATCCACCGTCATGGGGGCCATCAGCTCGATGGTGCGCACATCGAGGGAATAGAGCTGCTTTCTCTTTCTCTTGCCCACGATCTTGTCGAAATCCAGCTGGTCGTTGGTCAGGACGTATTCAAATTCCACGTACCGGCCGCGTAAGATCATCGGCACGAAGATGATCACCAGAAGGATGGGGATCACCGCGAAGAAGGCCAGATAGATCAGGCTCAGGATCACGACGTTGACGCTGGTGAACACCAGAAGGATATCGAAAAACCAGCGCATGGGCGTGATATCTTTTTTGATCATGATCTCATTGAAAATATCGTTCATAAAGCCACCTCGGCGTAAAGATTCCTGCGGTTCCGGCGCGCGCGGCGCGTCTTTCGGCCGCCTCCGGTTCCCGGTTTCAGTATACCACCTTCCCCCGCCGGGTGCAAGGGGTTCTTCGGTTTTGCGCGGCTTTTCGGAATTGACTTTTGAAAAGGGGCGTGATACAATCAGAATACTGTGCCGCACGCGGCTTTCGGGAGGTCCCCAGATGAGAAAATATATCGGTGACAAGGCGTTTTACGCCATGCTCTTCGCCGTTCTGATCCCCATCGTGATCCAGACGAGCATATCGAATTTCGTGAACCTGCTGGACAATCTCATGCTCGGCTCGGTGGGCACCGAGGAGATGTCGGGCGTGGCCATCGCCAACCAGCTCCTGATGATCTTCAACATCTGCATCTTCGGCGGCCTTTCGGGGGCGGGGATCTTTACCTCGCAGTTTTACGGCTCGAAAAACGACGCGGGCGTCCGGGAGACCTTCCGCATCAAGCTTTTCATCGGCGCCTTCGTGCTCGTGGGCTTCGCCGCGGTGTTTCTGATCTTCCCGCGGCAGCTCATCTCGCTTTATCTCACCGACGGGGAAGGCGCGGGGGATCTGGGAAAGACCCTGGAGCACGGGATGGCCTATCTCCGGATCATGCTGATCGGGAACATCCCCTTCGTGACCACGAATATCTACGCCAGCACGGTACGCGAATGCGGCAAGACCGTGCTTCCCATGAAGGCCGGGATCGCGGCGGTATTGACGAATCTCGTCCTCAACTATCTTCTGATCTTCGGGCACTTCGGCTTCCCGCGCCTCGGTGTGGAGGGGGCGGCCATCGCCACGGTGATCTCCCGGTTCGTGGAGACCGGCATCGTGATCCTGACGGTGCATCTGAAAAAGAGCGAATACGGCTTCCTCCGGGGCGTCTACAAGACGCTGCGGGTGCGCCTGAGTCTGGTGAAAAACGTTCTGATCAAGGGCTTCCCCCTGCTTCTGAACGAGTTTCTGTGGTCGCTGGGCGTGGCGGCGTCGCTCCAGGCTTACTCGGCCCGGGGCCTTGCGGTGGTGGCGGCCCTGAATATTTCCGGCACGGTCACCAACACCTTCAACGTGGTCTGCATGTCCATGGGAAGCGCCGTGGCCATCATCGTGGGTCAGGCGCTGGGCGCCGGGGAGACCGACGAGGCGCGGGACCGGGCGCGCAAGCTGATCGCCTTCAACGTGGCGATGGGGCTTTTGTTCGGCGCGATCATGTTCGTCGCCGCGCCTTATATCCCCCTTCTTTACAACACCACCGACACGGTCAGGGATCACGCCGGAAATTTCCTTCGGGTCTCGGCCCTGACCATGCCGATCTTCGCCTTCCTGCACACCTGTTATTTCACCCTCCGGTCGGGCGGAAAGACCGTTATCACCTTTATCTTCGATTCGGGCTTCATGTGGGCCGTCACCATTCCCCTGGCCTTCTGCCTGGTGAATTTCACCCCGCTTCCCATCCTGCCGCTCTATCTCATCTGCCAGCTGGCCGATCTCATCAAATGTGTCGTGGGGTACGTGATGCTGAAAAAGGGCATCTGGGTGCACAATATGGCGGCGGAAAACGCCTGAAAAAGACAATCGTTCACGGACCGTGGCTTGCTTTGGCCGCGGTCCTGTGTTATCATGAGGGAAAAACAGGGAGGGACGCAAATGGACCGCGAGGAGATAATCGCCCGGTACCGGGCGGAGTACGACGCCCTTTATCACGCCCTTTCGGGGGATGAGATCGGGGAGGTCAGAAGAGCCGCGCTGGACGCCCACGCCCGGACCCATCCCGCCCTGGTGTCCGGAAGAAGCGGGGAGACTTTAGCCGACCGCGCCTTCGCCGCGCTGAAGGAGGGGAAGAAGAATCTCCTCGTCCCCCGGCAGATCTGGGATACCGATCTCCATTACGCCGGGACCGACCGGGTCCCCGCGGTGTGGCTCTTCTGGCATATCTACCGGATCGAGGATCTGGTGAGCAACATCCTGATCGCCGGAAAGGATCAGATCTTCGACAAGACCTGGAAGGAGCGGATCGGCTCTCCCATCACCGATACCGGCAACGCCCTGACTCCGGAGGAGGCGAGGGCCTTCGGGGAGGGGATCGACCTCGACGCTCTATGGGCCTATATGATCGCGGTGGGAAAGAACACGCGCCGCGTCATCGGGGAGATGGACATGAAGGCCATGCGGAGCATGGCGCGGGAGGAAACCGTCATGCGGATCCTGGAAGAGGGCGGTGTGACCGCCGATTTCCGCTCGGTGTGGCTTCTGGTGTTCTGGGGAAGGCTCACCGGCGCGGAAATGATCCTGACGCCCCTGACCATGCACCATCTGATGCATCTTCCCGCCCTGACGGGAGAGTTTATTTGAAAAAACGGGGAGGCGCGGCGAAAAAGCGCCTCCCTTCGCGCCGCATGCAGGCCGGCGCTTCGGAAGAGAACGACGGAAGGAAAACGCGCTTTGAAGGAGGCGGCTTATGAGATTGGACGGGTTCGGCGTATTTGTCAGGGATCTGGGCAGCATGATCCGGTTCTACCGGGACGTTCTCGGCTTTGAAATCAAAGAGTCCGGGGAGGAGGGAAACGTGTATCTCGTGAAGGACGGAACGCTGTTTTTACTGTACGGCAGAAAGGATTTTGAAGCGATGACCGGCCGGAGGTATGAATACGCCAGGGGAATAAACGGGCATTTCGAGATCGCGCTGTACGTCGACGCGTTTGAGGAAGTGGACGCCGAGTTTCAAAAGGCGGTCGAAAAGGGCGCCGTACCGGTATTGGAGCCCACGACCGAGCCCTGGGGACAAAGGACGTGCTATATCGCCGACCCGGAAGGGAATCTCATAGAAATCGGTTCGTGGAACAAACCGTACGAAAAGAAGGATCCATAAACCGGGATCAGTGAGGGAATCATGAAAATAACAGACTTGACGGAAGAACAGGCCGCGTATATCGAGAATAAACTTAACGAGTATGACGAGAAGCATATCGGCTGTAAGCCGGAAGGGCGGATCCGGATAGGCATCGCAGAGGATGATAAGCTTATCGCCGGACTGGACGCCTGCATGACGGCCTATAAAATCCTGTACGTATCGACGGTATTTGTTGACGAGGCCTATAGAAGAAAGGGCTATGGGAAAAAGCTGATCGCGGAGATGGAAAAGAGAGCAAAAGCTTTGGGAGCGGATACGATCCGTCTCGATACCTTCAACTGGCAGGGCAAGGATTTCTATGAAGCGTTGGGATATCGGCGGGTCGGCAGCTATGATAATCCTGAAAACGGCTACTCTGAATACTTTTTCCTGAAAAGAATATAACCGTTCGCCGGACACACCGGCTTGCGGGCAAGCCCCGGCGACGAAAAAGCCTTCCCCCATCGGGGGAGGGCTTTTTCGCGATATTCAGGATATAATCTCTTTTCCGGCTCGTCCGGGCCGTCAGAGCTTTCTTTTGATGAAGTCGGCGGCGAGCGCCATCAGCTCGTCGGTCCAGAAGGAGCCCTCGTGCGGCGCGCCTTCCACCACGATCATCTCGGCGTCGTGCCCCGCTTTGAGCAGGGCGTCGTACATCCGCTCGCTCTGATAGAGGGGAACGGCCATATCCTTGTCGCCGTGCATCAGAAGGATCGGCGGGAGCGACTTTTTCCCTTTGAGAAGGAGGATCGGGCTGATCTCCTTCATCCGTTCAGAATAGGGATCGCGGGAGCCGGTGAGGTAATAGAAGACGCTGTCCTCCGGAAGCTCGGTGATGCCGGGGGTGCGCCAGGTGGCCTGGTCGGTCATGTCCGAGGGGCCGAAGCAGTCGAGCACGCACTTCACCGCGTCGCTTTCCTCGGGATATTCGGTCTTGTAGCGGGGATCGTCTCCGGTGAGAGCCACCAGAAGCGCCGTGTTCCCGCCCGAGGAAGTGCCCCAGAAGGCGACGCGCTCCTTGTCGATCCCGTATTCATCGGCGTGGGCCCGCAGATACCGGATCGCGCACTTGGTGTCGATGAGGAAGGCGGGGAAGTCCTTGCCGGGGACGCTGTCGCGGCAGTTGCGGTGGGTGATCATGGCCACGGCGTAGCCGTTTTTGGCAAAGTACGACATCTGGGGGATCTGGTAATAAATGCACGGGGCGGTCCAGCCGCTGCCCTGCAGAAAGACGATCAGGGGGTATTTGTCCCGGACCTTCGAGCCCTCCACCGGCTTCGGCAGGATCAGGGACATTTTGATCTCTTCGCCCCCGGCGCGGGAGAAGACTACGTCGTGGGTGATCTCGGCAAAGCCCTTCTGGGTGGGATTGTTTTTGATGTGAATGACTTCCTTCGGCATGGGAAAAGCTCCTTTCAGGTTGTGGGAAAGGGGCCGAAGAAAGCTTTCTTCGGCCCCGGGAAGGCTGGGATCACCAGCCCTGCTTTTTGAGATAATCGCGGGAGAGCGCGGCGGATTCCAGGGCGGTCTGCCCCTTGGCGGGCATATCCTGCTCCACCACCACCCACGAGGCGCCGGCCTTTTCGCTGGCTTCCAGAATGGCGGGGATGTCCTGCACGCCGTAGCC
>CACYBP010000059.1 GCA_902772625.1 Oscillospiraceae bacterium | reverse complement strand
GCTGGAACGGCACCGGCAAGCGCATCTCCATCAAGGACACCCGCGGCATCATCGACGCCATCCTGAACGGCGATATCCAGAAGGCCGACACCAAGAAGATCCCGTACTTCAACTTTGAAGTGCCCACCGCTCTTCCCGGCGTCGACTCCGGCATCCTCGATCCGCGCGACACCTACGCCGACGCCTCGGTCTGGGACGCCAAGGCGCAGGATCTGGCCGGCCGGTTCATCAAGAACTTCGTGAAGTACACCGGCAACGAAGCCGGCAAGGCTCTCGTCGCCGCCGGCCCGCAGCTCTGATCCTTTCAGACAGAGCGCCCTTATCCAAAGAAACCGGCAGCCGGGGAAGATATTCCCCGGCTGCCTTTTTGCGCAATAAGCGCCTCCGGATTGCCCCCCGAAAAGCCTTCCCCGTCCCGGCTTTGACGGCAGGCCGCCGGGGCGGCGGCCCCTACGGTGCGGAACGAACAGTGCCTGAAGGAAAAGGGGGAGTCTTCTGGACGTATGCAATCCCGGGAAAACGCACAATCCCGGAAAGATGCGCGATCCCTATAAAGCGTTCCCCCTCGGGAGAAGGTGTCAAAAGCAAAGCCCAGCGCAGCTTTTGACGGATGAGGGGAATACCTCTGCCGGTATCTGACCCCGCAGGCGAAACCGGATGAGGGGACGACCTCTGTTCTTCCATCCGCGCCTCAAAAGCCCGGTAAGCCCGCGCCTGACAAGGCGGAGAAAACCGCGGCCGGAGGATCGCTCCGGCCGCGGTCTTATGCCTATATGGAGTTTTCGGGACGCAGCGGCTTTCTTACTCTTCCCAGTTGTGGAAGACGTTCTGCACGTCGTCGTCCTCTTCCAGCATATCCAGAAGCTTCTGGAACTTCTTCGCGTTTTCCTCGTCGGTGATCTTCACGGTGTTCTGGGGGATCATCTGCTCCTCCGCCACGACGAAGGAATAGCCCTGCTTCTCCAGATTGTCGCGCACCTCGCCCAGGGTATCCACCGAGGTGGTGATCTCAAAGCTTTCCTCGCTGGCCTCGAAATCCTCGGCGCCGGCGTCCACGGCGATCATCATCATATCGTCCTCTTCGTCCTCGAACTCCTCGCGGTCGATGACGATGACGCCCTTTCTCTCAAACTGCCAGGAAACGCTGTTCTGCGCGCCCATGTTTCCGCCGTACTTGTCGAAGAGATGGCGGATGTTGGAGGCGGTGCGGTTGCGGTTGTCGGTCATGGCCTCCACGATCAGAGCCACGCCCTCGGGGCCGTAGCCCTCGTAGATTACGGTTTCGTAATCGGCGCCGCCCTCGCTGGTATACTTGGACAGCATCCTCTGGATATTGTCGTTGGGGACGTTGTTGGCCTTGGCCTTGGCGATGACGTCGCGCAGCTTGCTGTTGGAGACCGGATCGGCGCCGCCTTCTTTGATGGCGACGGCCATTTCACGGCCGATACGGGTGAACACCTGCGCGCGCTTGGCGTCGGTGCCTTCCTTCTTGCGTTTGATATTGTTCCACTTGGAATGTCCGGACATTTTGATTCCACTCTCCTAAAAATTTCGAATAAAAGCTTCGTCTATTCTGGCGCGGAAGGCTTCGGGCGCTTCCGCGAAAAATCAGCGTTGATATTTTATCACAGATCGGGAAAGATTGCAACCCCCGGGCCGCTTTCTCCCGGAAAAAGCCGGAATTTTCCCGATTCGCCCTCACATGGAGAAGACGATCCCCACCACGGCCGAGGCCAGGATCAGGTAGATGGGATGCGCTTTTTTCCAGAAGATCACCGCGACCGTCACCGCCGCGGCGAGGATCAGCGCCTTGTAATCAAAAAGCGTGAAAAACGCCCCGAAGGAGGTAAGCCCCGCGAAGCCCTCCGGGAAAAAGACCTTTTCCGCGACTCCGAACCCCGCCGCCGTGATCAGGGCGGTGGACGCCGGGCGCAGGAAGGAGAAGGTGCCGTTGACCAGAGGCGAATCCTTGAACCGGGCAAGGAAGCCCGAGATGATGATCCCGATAAGAAGCGAGGGAAGGATCAGCGACAGGGTGGCCAGCACGCCGCACACCACGCCCATCAGGCCGTTTTCGGCGCTTCCCACCGTAAAGCCGGTGTAGGTGGCCATGTTGACGCCGATGGGGCCGGGGGTGGATTCCGAAACGGCGATCATATCCAGCACGTCGCTTTCGGTAAACCATCCGGTCTTCGCCCCGATCTCATAGAGGAAGGGCAGGGTAGCCAGACCGCCGCCCACCGCGAAAAGACCGGTCAGGAAGAATTCTCCGCAAAGCCGGAGCACCGTCGGAAGAAAAGTCATGCTTTTTTCCTCCTTTCCCGGATCAGGGTGATAAAGAAGCCCAGGAGGCCGGTGGCGATCACCAGGATCGCCGTGGCGATATTCGAGAAGGCCGCCAGAAGGAACACGGCTCCGAAAATCACCCAGGTGATCCAGTTTTTCAGCGACTTCTTCCCCAGCTTCCACACCGAGGAGAAGATCAGCACGCACACGCACACCCGGATCCCGGCGAAGGCGTGCTTCACCACCTCGAAGGAGGCGAAATTGGACAGGAACGCCGCAAGGATCAGGATCAGGATCATCGACGGAAAGATCACGCCCAGAGTCGCGAAGATCGCGCCGGGGATTTTTTTCAGCTTATACCCCACGAAGGTGGCGGTATTGACGGCGATCACACCGGGGGTGCACTGTCCGATGGCGAAATAATCGGCCAGGTCCTCCTCGCTGACCCAGTTTCTCTTTTCCACCAGTTCCTTTTCCAGCATCGGCAGCATGGCGTACCCGCCGCCGAAGGTGAACGCGCCTATCTTGGCGAAAACGCCGAACAGGCGCAGAAGCTCCTTCACGTCACATTCCTCCCATCCGGTCCTCGACCGGCTCACGTCATCCACGCGGGCGATCTCCCCGCAAGACCGAGAAAGGGCGGCCGTCCCGGTTTGCGGACGGCCGTCCTCTGTTCTTTTCCTTACGCGACGGCGGTCACCTTGAAGCCGAGCGCCTCCACGGCGTCCCGGACGGCCTTTTCGTCGACTCCCAGAGGGAAGGTCGCCGTGGCTTCCTTCTTTTCCAGCGAGACCTCCGCGTCGGCGCTTCCCAGGGCGATCAGCGCCTTTTTCACGCGGCCCGCGCATTTTTCGCATTTCATGCCGTCGATTCCGATTTTCATAACGATTTCCTTTCCCGGGGATCCCGTCCCCTTTTTGATGAGTATAACACGCCCTCCGGCCTTTTGTCAATCACCCGAAGAGCAGAAGCCCCACCAGCATCGCCGTAAGACCCAGCGCCGCGAGAAGCAGCGCAAAGGAAAAGCTGGAGCTCACCTCGCTGAATTCCTCCCGCAGACGCATGCCCACCCGCCCGAAGGCGGTGACCAGGCCCTTGCGGTGAGTGACCTTCTCGGCCACCTTCCCCGCCGTCTCGCTCAGGGCGGTCCCCCGGTGGAAGGCGGTCCTGGCGGGCGCCTCCCGCAGGGCGGTTTTTCTTGTGAAGAGGAAAAGCCTGTCAGGGATCTCCGAGGTCACCCGCGCCGCGGCGCCGAAGATCAGGGGCAAGGCGTCGAAAAGCTTTTCGGGAATCAGAGCCAGCGCCCGGGCAAGAAGCCCTCCCGCCTTCGGAAGGATCGTAAGCAAAAGCGGCCGGTAGACCTCGTTTTCCAGATCCAGCCTCTTCGGCCAGAGATCGCGGTATTCCCCGGTCTTCCGGCGCGGGAGCCAGACGAAAAGGGCGTAGGCCGCGGACGCGACGATCAGCGTGATAAGCGCCCCCGAAAGAGCCTCCCAGGAGAAGAAGGCCGGGGAGGGCGTCCGGCTGCCCCCAGCGAAAATGATCGCGTTCCGCATGAAATAGCGCATCACCGCCGGGATCCCCATCACCGGGATCAGGATCGCGGAGACCGCGATCGCCAGGGATGAGAGGAAATTCATATACTTCCTCTTCTCGGCCTTGCGCACCAGCTCCGAAGGCTCCTCAAAGAAGAGACAGACGAAGATCTTGGTCATATACGCAAGCGTCAGTCCGCCGGTCAGCATAAAGATCCATTCGGCCGCGTGCACCCAGAAGCTTCCGGTGACCGACGCGAATTCTGTGATCGCCTCGTGAAGCATGGTCTTGCTCAGGTAACCGTTCCAGAGCGGGATCCCGCCGAGGCCCAGTCCGCCGAAGGCGAAGGCCATCGCCAGAAGCGGCTTTTTCCGTCCGAAGCCCCGGACGTCGTTCAGGGACAGGGCGTGCAGGTTCATATACACCACGCCCGCCGCCATGAAGAGGGTCAGCTTCAGGATCGAGTGGTTCAGCATGTGCCACACCGCGCCCGCCGCCGCGAGATCGCCCTCGGCGCCGAGGGCGGCCGAAAGCGCGATCCCCACCGTCACAAACCCGATCTGCGACATGGAGGAGCAGGCCAGGATCTTTTTGAGATTGTTCGAGCAGATCGCCATCAGAGCGCCGAGGAACAGGGTGATCAGCGCCACGCAGAAGAGCATCGAACCCCATTTCCGGTCCCCCATGAAAAGCGACACGGTCACAGCAGTCACCCCGTAGATCCCGATCTTGGTCAGGGCGCCCGACAGGAGCGCGCTGGCCGGCGCGGGAGCCACCGGATGCGCCTTGGGAAGCCAGACGTGAAGCGGGAACAAGCCCGCCTTCGCCCCGAAGCCGAACAGGATCATCAGTCCCGCGGGATAGAGCTCGCTTTTGTCGGTCATCGTCAGCGCCAGCTTCCGCAGCTCTCCGAAATCCAGCGTCCCGAACCGGTGATAAAGCAGCGCAAGCCCCATGAAGAGCACGAGACCGCCGATCACCGCCACCGCGAGATAGGTCTTTGCCGCCCGGTCCGCCCCGGGGGTCTCGTCCTGGATCACCCAGACGAAGGAGGTGAAGGACAGGATCTCGAAAAAGACGAAGGCCGTGAAGAAATCGGCCGAAAGGAACACCCCGAAGGAGGCTCCCAGGGTCAGAAGCAGGAAGAAATAATACCGGTTGCGGTTCCGGTAATGCTCGGAAAAATACTCTCTGGAGAGAAGCGAGGTCATGAACCACATCAGGGCGATCACCACGGAATAAAGCCCGCGGAAGCCGTCCGCCCGGAAGGAAAGCCCGCCGGCCAATACGGTCTCGAAGCTTTCTCCGCTCTCCAGGTGCCACACCGCCAGCGCGAAGGCCAGCGCCACCGCCGACACGGCGATCACGAAGAAGTTGCGGGAATCCCGGCTCCGTTTCCCGATCAGATAGGAAAGCGGCGCCGCCAGGAAGGGAAAGAAGACCAGAAGAGGGATCATGGCGTTCATGCTTTCCACCTCCTCACAAGCTGCCCGCGGCGATCGCCCGGGCCAGGGAAAGGACCGGCTCCGGATACACGCCGAAGGCGATCACCAGCAGGGCGAAAAGGCCGATGGGCAGAAGCATCCGCCAGCCGGGATCGGTGACGTTGCTGCCGATGAATTTGTCGCGTCCCGCCTGGGGGAAAAAGGCGCGGATCGGCACGGTGAACATATATACGGCGCACAAAAACGCCGCCGCGATCAGAGCGAAGACGCCCACGGTACCGAGCACGGTCCCGTCCTGAAAGCCCGCCATCACCAGCTGGTACTTGGAGATAAAGCCGTTGAAAAGCGGGATCCCCACCAGAGCCAGGGAGAAGACCGTGAAAAAGCTGAAGATCCATGGCATCCTCTTCCCCGCTCCGTCCAGCTCAAACAGATACTCTCTCCCGGTCTGATGCATGAAGGCGCCGGCGCACATGAAGGCGCCGATCTTGATCAGGGCGTGAAACACCGTGTGGGTGATCCCGGCGGAAAGCCCCGCCTCGGTGCAGAGCATCACCCCGAAGAGGATATAGGAAAGATTGCTCACCGTGGAATAGGCAAGCCGTCTTTTGAAATGCCGCTCCTTCAGGGCCATCGCCGCGCCGAACACCGTGGTGAAGATCGCGATCCCGAGGGCGATCTTTTGGGCATAGGTGCCCCGGAGGTATTCCGCGCCGAAGCCGTAATAGACGGTGCGCATCAGCACGAACACCCCGGCCTTCACCACCGCCACCGCGTGAAGAAGGGCGGTCACCGGCGTGGGCGCCACCGAGGCCAGGGGCAGCCAGCCGTGAAGCGGGAACACCGCCGCCTTCACCCCGAAGCCGAAGAAGGAGATCAGGAACACCAGAAGCATCATATTTTTATCGGCCGCGCTCCCCGCCAGCACGCCTCCGGGTACGAAAGGCGCTCCGCCCCCGTAATAGGACAGGAACACCACGCCGATGAAGGCGAAGGCCGATCCGCCGAGACAGTACACGGCGTAGCGCCGGGCGGCGTATTGGGAATCCTCGTTGAAGCGGGAAAGCACCAGAGGCAGAGTGGTCAGGGTCAGCATCTCGTAGAACACGAAGGCCGAAAGCATATTTCCCGCGAAGGCGATCCCCTCGGTCACGCCGAAGGTCATGAGATAAAAAGTGAAGAACATGCGGTTGTGCTTCGCGCCCTGCATGTATTCAAAGGCGTACAGGGTGGCAAAGGGCCACAAAAAGGAGGTCAGGCCCGCGAAAAACATGCCGAGGCCGTCAAGCTTCAGGGTGATGCTGAGCTTTTCGCTGAACCGGTAGATCTCAAAGCTCTCCCGGGGGCGCCACAGGATCAGGGCCCAGGTCATAAGACTCACCAGAAGGGTGGCGAAAAACAGGAAGAGATTTTTCCTCCTCCGGGTGCGCATGGGCAGAAGATACCAGATCGCCGCGAAGCACAGCGCCATCAGGATCGGCGCCAGAAGAAATGCGGAATTCATAAAACCCTCCTCAGAAGAGCCCGATCACGTAGTTCCGGAGCAGCTCGATCAGCGGAGACGCGGCCACTCCCGCCGCCAGCGTCGCCAGTCCGAAGAACAGCACCGGCGCGCTCATCACCGCGGGAGCTTCGGTCTTCGGGGTTTTCAGATCGTAATCGTTTCCCGGGAAGAATCCCGCGATCACCACCGGCAAAAGATACCCGGCGGTCAGAAGGGCCGAGATCAGGAGCACCGCCGGTGCCAGGACGGCAAAGGCGCCGGGCAGGGCGTCCAGCGACGCCAGCGCCAGATGCCATTTGGAGATGAAGCCTGCAAAGGGCGGGATCCCGATGAGCGAAAGCGAGGCGAGGGTGAAGCTCCACATGGTCACGGGCATCTCCCGCCCGATGCCGCGCAGTTCGTCCACCCGGGTCTTGCCGGTCATATAGATGATGCTCCCCGCCGCCAGGAACAGGCAGGTCTTGGCGGTGGCGTGGGCCACCACGTGCAGAAGCGATCCGGTCATCCCCTCGGGCGACAGGGTGAATAGCCCGAGCAGGATATAGGAGAGGTTGCTCACCGTGGAGTAGGCAAGCCTTTTTTTCAGAAGCTTTTCGTGATAGGCCATCATGGAGCCCATGAACACCGTGATCATCGCCAGGATGAGCCAGGCGATCTGCACCCAGGTGCCCCGCAGAAGCTCCGGTCCCACGGCGCAGAAGATCAGCCGGATCACCGCGATCACGCCCGCCTTGGTGATCAGCCCGGAAAGCAGGGCGCTGGCCGCCGCGGGCGCCACGGGGTGCGCGGTGGGAAGCCAGTTGTGCATCGGGAACATGCCCGCCTTGGTGGCGAAGCCCACCACCGCGAAGAAGACGATCCAGAGGAAAACGCCCTTCCCGTCGCCGAGGAGCGCGGGATCCACCGTTCCGCCCCACCGGAAGGCGCGGTCGGGGGAATAATAATACACGGCGAACACGCCGATCAGGCCGAGAAACGCTCCCGCCACCGAATAGAAAAGATATTTGAGCGCGGCGGACACCGATTCCTTCGTCTGGGAATGCAGAACCGTCGGCATGGAGAAGAGGGTCGCGGTCTCAAAGAAGAGATAGAGGGTCACCATGTTTTCGGCGAACGCCACGCCGAGCATCCCGCCCAGAGTCAGCAGCAGAAAGGCGAAAAACCGGTTTTCGTTTCCCTCGTGGGTGATATAGCGGAAGGTATAGACCGACACCGCGATCCAGGCCAGAAGGAAGATCGCGGCAAAGAAGATCGCGATCCCGTCGGGGGCGACGGCCAATTCCACGCCCTCCCCGAAGGAGAGGAAGACGAACCGCTCCCGCGAAAGGGCGCCCAGCACCGCGGCCGCCGCCGTGAGAAAGAGGGAGGCGAGCACGTAGAACGCCCGGGGTCCTTTCTTCTGGAATTTCCACAGAGGCATAAGTCCGCCCGTCACCAGGGGGATCAGAATGGCAAGAAGCAAAAACATATGGCGTTTTCTTTCCTTTCGGGGGTTTTTGGCGTCCGGTCAGGAGAATAAGGCGAGGCCGCGTTCGATCAGCTCCAGGATGGGCTGGGACTGCAGGCCGAGGATCACGTTCAGCGCGGCCATCACTCCGCCCGAAACAAGGCAGGGGATCTGCGGCCGGAAGGGGGTGCGGATCTCCTTTCTCCCGTCGGGAGAGGTGTAGATCCGAATCACCGTGCGGATGAAATAAAGCGTGTTGAGGATGGTGCTGACCGCGAGGATCACAAGGACCGAGAAGGTCTTGAAGGGCAGATGCCCGATGGCGGCCAGGGAGAAAAGAAGCTTGGAGGTGAAGCCCGCGAAGATCGGAATACCGATCATGGACATGGCCCCCACCGTGAAAAGCGCTCCCGCGCCGCGGTTGCGGTGCGCCGCGCCCTGCAGGTCGTGGAAAACGGGGCTGTCGCCGGAGGTCTCCATCAGGGCCGCCGCCGACAAAAAGAGCAGGGGCTTGGTGACCGCGTGGGTCAGAAGATGGAAGATCGCGGCGGCAAAGCCCGCCGTCTCCCCCAGGCCGATGCCCATATAGATATATCCGATCTGCGCCGCCGAGGAATAGGCGATCATGCGCATGACGTTGTTTTCCCGGATGGCCAGCACCGAGCCCGCCACGATCCCCGCGAGGCCGAAGAGAAACAGGATGTTCCGCGCCACGGTGAGGATGGGGTTATCCAGCCCGATCACCCGGGTCATGATCTTGATCAGAAGGAAAATGTACCCCTTGGACACCAGCCCCGAAAGGATCGCCGAGGAGGTCGGCGTGGCAAATCCGTAGGTGTCGGGCATCCAGGTGTGGAAGGGAAAAAGCCCGCTCTTGATGGCAAGCCCCACGCACACCAGCCCGGTGGTGACGCTGAGGGGAAGGGCGTATTCGCCGCTTTTCCCAAGCTCCAGGAGCGCCTCGTGCATGTTGGGCATCAGAAGATGCCCCGTGACGTCGTAAAAGAGGATGATCCCCAGAAGGAAAAGCCCCGATCCCAGAAGATTCAGGATCATATAGCGCGTGGCGGCCAGAGTGGTCCTGCCGATCTCCCGGATCATCAGGATGCCCCCGGAGGTCAGGGTCAGGATCTCCAGGAACACGTACCCGGTAAAGATGTCGTTGGTGTAGACCAGAGCCATCAGCGCCGCGCCGAGCAGATTGATCAGAAGATAATAGAGATTGATCTTTTTGGGCGGGACGTCCCGGTTCACATACCGCGCGCCGCCCACCACCGAGAGGAGAAGCACCAATGAGAAGATCAGAGCCGTCAGCGCCTCCAGCATCCCGAAGCGGATCTCGTTTCCCCAGGGCGCGTCGAAATGCCCCATGCGGTAGGTGACCGACTCTCCCGTGGTCACGGCGTAAATAAGGGTCGCCGCCGAAAGAAGGGCCAGCACCGTCTCGGCCGCCACGGTATAGACCCTCGCCGCCTTCCCCGGAAGAAGCGAAGACACCACCGCCGAAAAGAGGGAAAAGACGATGGAGATAAAGGG
>CACYBP010000058.1 GCA_902772625.1 Oscillospiraceae bacterium | reverse complement strand
TCAAAATCCGCCTCCGGCCAAGACCTTCCGGAGGGCGGCTCTGAAAACTCCAAAGGACCCGTGCGCGCCGCTTCCCGCGGAGGTTCTCTATAAGACCCCGCGGCAGCGAAGAGGCGCTCGCGCGCCGGTTCTCCCCTCCTCCGGATCGATTCATCAAGGGAGGAAACGACCCTGTGTACAGGTCGGCCTTTCTCAAAGGCGCGAAAAAGACGCGGCGGCGTGTCGGACGGACGCGGGCGTTCCCAAAACATGCGGCGGAAGACGGGAACCTTTCGGCTTCCCGGCCCGGTCGACGGGCGCGTTTCGGGCCTTCCGGGCTTCGCTTCTCTTCCGGGCATGAGAAAGCGGCCGCCCCAAAGGGACGGCCGCGGATCTTTATGCATATGCGCCGGGGATCAGGCGGGGAAAGCCCGCGGGTCAGACCGGTAAGAGCGAATCGTCTTCAAAAGGTGGCGTTGCCGGTACGGCCGGACCCCGCTTCCGGAAGGAGATGCCCGCGGATCTCATCCACCGTGTGGTATCCGTAGTTGCCGGAAACCGTCCAATCTCCCTGCTCGAATTTGTAGGAATGTCTCACCACAGTGGGATCTGACAGATCGACCTCAAGCTCTTCGCCGTGCCGGTTCAGGTTGTCGACGCGCACCGCGATATACAGGGTGAACACGCCGTCGGGGTTGGAATTCGAAGACTTGGCGGTGAGGGTATACCGGTAAATGTCGTAAAGGATATTGTTCGTGCCGTAGGCGGAGATCTCATCCTCGGTGACGAAGACCCGTCCGAAGTAGGTGAAATCAGAAATGCTCTGGGTCTTTTTCAGACCGTCGTTCAGCCACTTGCGCGCGGTCGCCCCGGTCGCCTCCTTGATGAGGGTATCCTCGTCGGAGGTGATCTCGTCAAGGCTTCTGAGCGGCATCCACAGGCCTTCCACCGTGTATTCGGCCGAGGTGCGGGTGGGAAGCTTGCCGTACTCCGAGAGGAAGTACTTGTTGTCGTACCAGGAGGAGATGCTGACGGTCACGACGTCGCCGTTGGAAAGGTCGTAGGTCTTGTCGGCCTCCAGGAAGTATCCGTCCCGGATGAAGTCGATGCACCCGGACTTGTCTATGATCAGATCCCCGTCGGAGGACATGCCCTCGAAGGAAACCTGAAGCCCCTCGAAGGGATCGAAGGGATCGCCCGGATCAAGACCGGTGACGGTGAAGGGAAGCTCCCGGGAAACCGCCGATTCCTCCTTCACGTTGAAAACCTCGGAAAGTCCCGGCGAAACGTCCAGATGATAGTCCACCTGATCGCCGTTGGTAAGCTCGTAGGAATCCTCGTAATCCAGATACCAGGTGATGAAATAGTTGTCGAGAAGATACTCGGCCGCGGTGCCGTCGTAATTCGCGGGCTTGTATTTCCGGTCGAATTTGATCTTCTCTCCGTACTCCTCCAGGAAGGCGTCCCTGTCGTATCCGGGCTTGGCCGTGCCGATGGAGTCGTAGCCTTCGAAGGAGACCGTGGCGTATTTCGTGAAATCGACCTCCACGTCCCGGAACAGGAGCTTCGGCAGAAGCAGGACCGCGCCAACGACCAGCAGGATCAGAAGAAGCACGCCTCCTCCCGCAAGGCCGAGGATCAGGGGAAGCTTCGATTTTTTCTTCTTCGGCGGCGCCGGGGGAGCCATCGGCGGCACGGGCGGCGTCACGGGAGAAGCGGGCGCCGATCCGAAAGACGCCTGAGGCGCTGCTTTCGGGGGAGGCGGCGGCTGGATGCGGGGCTCCGGCGTCGGAGAGGCTTGGTCGGCCGGGGCGGCGGGGGACGGCGACGCGGGAACTTCCCTGGGAAGCCCCAGAGGCGCGCCGCATTCCGGGCAGAAGCGGATGGTATCGGGAACTTGTTTCCCGCATTTCGGACAGAACATGATCTTCCTCCTATTCCTGCGGTGTTGGGGAGAACGGGGAATCCGTTCTTTCCTTCATTATAACGAACGGCGCGGGGAAATGCAACCGGAATCGACAAAAAAACCGCTCTTTTTGAAAAAACGTGCGAAGCGGCGCTTCGCGGGAGGCGTTCCCTCCCGAAAGCGCCGGGAATTGACAGAGGGACGGCCGGTATGGTAGAATGATCCCGGGAGAAGAACGGGACGGAAGGAAGCGGCAATCATGGGATCTTTTCAGGTCAGGCTGGAGCCGATGACCGACGGGATGTACCGGACCTATTTCCGGGAATACGAAAACGATCCCGATCTTTGCCTGCCCGGGCAAGCCTGGGTCGGTTACGCGTACGATGAAGAAAAGGTCGAACGGTATATCCGGCGGCAGCGGGATTTGAAACGGGTGACCCTGGCGATCTTATGCGGGGAAGAGATCGTCGGGGAGATCGTCATCAAAAATATAGAGCCGCGCTCTTCCGCGACGATGGGGATCGCCCTGAAAAACGCCGGGTACAAGGACCGCGGTATCGGCACAGAAGCGGAGAGGCTTGTGATCCGGTACGTTTTCGATATTCTGGACGTCCCGGTCCTCTACGCGGATGCGATCCGGACGAATTTACGAAGCCGGCACGTTCTGGAAAAGGTCGGCTTCGTCCCGATCCGGGAGGAAGGGGATTTCGTATATTACAGGATCGAAAGGAACTCCTCTTGGAAAGAAGGGCGGAACGGCTTCTGAAGGCTTTCTGAGAAAAGAGAGGAAGCGGGAGCGGATCTTTTGGTCCGCTCCCGCTTCACGCCTTTGTTTCAGCCGGCGGCTTCTCCCGGAAGGTGCCGCTCCCAGGAAAAGCCGCGGCGGCGCTTTCAGGATCAGATCTTCTTTTTGCCGCTGCGGATTCGCACGACGCCCCGGGCGTCGGCGGGCTCGATCAGGGGCTTTACCACCGTGTCGGTCCAATCCTCCGGCTTCACTTCCTCCAGGGAGATGGTGATGGCCTCGGGCGGGCAGCCCCAGTTTTCCAGAAAGACCTCGTTGATCTTTTCCACGACCTTTTTCTTGGTCTCTTCGTCCTTGGGATAGCAGCGGATGGCGATATAGGGCATGAGGCACCTTCTTTCCGGACGGCGGGAGCCGTCCCTTTTTTATCATTTTAGCGCGGCAAAGCGCCTTTTGTCAAGGGGAAAACCTGCGTTGTTTGACTTTCCCCGCCCCCTGCGGTATAATAGTGCCGTCCCCGGAAGCACCGGCGCGGGAACCCGGAGAAAGGAAGGCGAAGGAGTTGCGGGAAAAGATCGGATCCCTTTGGGAAAATACCGCGAGGTGATCCTTTACCTCGTTTTCGGCGTGGCCACGACGCTGGTGAATTTCGCGGTTTTCTATCTTCTGGACGCCCTTAAAGTGCATTACATGCTCTCCACGGCGCTGGCGTGGTTTTTCTCGGTGCTTTTCGCCTACGTCACCAACCGGCGCTTCGTCTTTTCCTCCGGGGCCAGGGGCTTCGGCCCCGTCATGCGGGAAGCCCTGCTCTTTTTCGCCGGGCGCGGGATCTCAGGCCTTCTGGATCTGGGGCTGATGGCGCTCGGGGTGGAGGTCTTCCGGTGGGACGAGCGGATCTGGAAGATCCCGGTGAATATTCTGGTGATCGTTCTGAATTACGTGATCAGCAAGCTTCTGGTGTTCCGGAAGAAAAAAGAGAAGTGAGGGCCGGAAGGCCCCGGGGCCCGGCGGGAGTCGCTCCGCGCGGCGCGGGAAGAACAGAATAAAACAGGCGGCCGGAAATCCGGCCGCCTGTGCCTTGCTCTGAAAACGGGGGAGAAACGCTTTCCGGGACCGGCGTCCCGGGAGAAGGTCAGATCTTCGTGATCCAGCCCTTGGTGTCCTCGATCCGGCCCCACTGGATGCCGGTGAGGGTGTCGTAAAGCCTCTGGGAGACCGGGCCGATCTTCCCTTCGTTGATCTTGATGTGGGTGTCGCCGATCAGAAGCTCGCCGACCGGGGAGATGACGGCGGCGGTGCCGGTGCCGAACATTTCCTCAAGGTCTCCGTTCTTCGCGGCGGTCTCGACCTCTTCGGCCGAAAGGCGGCGCTCCTCGACCTCGTAGCCCCAGTCGCGCAGAAGCTCCACGGCCGACTTGCGGGTGATGCCGGGGAGGATGCTGCCCACCAGAGCCGGGGTGACGATCTTGCCCGCGATCTTGAAGAAGACGTTCATGGCGCCCACTTCCTCGATGTACTTCTGCTCCACGCCGTCCAGCCACAGGACCTGGGAATAGCCGAGCTCCTCGGAGATCTCCTGGGATTTGATGCTGGCCGCGTAGTTGCCGCCGGTCTTGGCTTCGCCGGTGCCGCCTCTGACGGCGCGGACGTATTTGGTCTCGATGTAGATGCGCACCGGATCCAGCCCGCCGGCATAATAGCTGCCCACCGGGGAGAGAATGATGATGAATTTATAGGTCTTGGAGGGATGCACGCCGAGCATGGCGTCGGTGGCGATCATGAAGGGACGGATATAGAGCGAGGTGCCCTCCTCGTGGGGAACCCAGTCCTTTTCCAGCTCCACCAGGGTCTTCACCGCCGTGACCCAGTCCTCCGGGTCGATCTTCGGCATGCAGAGCCGGTCGGCCGAGTTATTCATGCGCCTGGCGTTTTCATAGGGACGGAAGAGACGGATCTCGCCCGACCCGGTGCGGTAGGCCTTCAGACCCTCGAAGATCTCCTGGGCGTAATGAAAGACCATCGCCGAGGGATCAAGCTCCAGCGGGCCGTAGGGGACGATGCGCGCGTCGTGCCAGCCCTGTCCCTCGGTGTAGTCCATCAGGAACATGTGGTCGGTGAAAATCTTGCCGAAGCCGAGGGCTCCGGTGGGCTTTGCCTTGGGAGACGGATTTCTGCAAATTTTTATCTCCATCGTTTGAATTCCTTTCCCGTATATGATATAATAATCTTGACCGTGCACGCCGGGGCGGGGCGGAGGTCCGTCCGCGCTTCGGGAAACGGCTTCCAATTTTTATTATAGCTCACCCGGCTTGATATTTCAAGCACTTTATCAAGATAAATCGCAAAAGGAAGACGCTTGGGGGAGACGCCTTCCGGAAGGACCTGACCATGAAAAAATTCCTGAAGAAATTCCTTTGCATCGTCGCCATCATCCTCAGCCTCGGGCTTTTCCTGGGGTCGGCCGCCGGGATCTTTCTGATCTACGGGCCGATGGAAAGCCTCCGGGAGCTCTGGATCACCACCGCCATGGAAACCTTCCATCACCAGTATCTGGCAAAGTGGTTTTTCCCGGCCTCCTACATCACCGAGATCGTGGAAAAGAACAAAGCCCAGGCCATCGATGAGGAGATCGACCTCTCCCTGATCCACATCGGGAAAGAGGACGAAACCGGATCCGAGACCGGGAGCGAACCGGCCTCTGAGACCGAAAGCGAGCCGGTCTCCGAAACCGGGAGCGAGACCGAAAGCGAACCCGCAAGCGAGACCGTGACTGAAACCGAAACGGAATCCGAAACCGAACCCGCCCCTCCCAAAAGCCAGGAGGAGCTGGTCACCATTGATAAATTCTCCCGCAAGAACACCCAGGGCCTTTCCTACGACGCCTATATGATGATCGTGGAGGATCCGACCCTGCTCCGGGTGGGCGTCACCAGCCGCATCGGCAAGCACGGGGAGACCCTCAGGACCATCTGCGAGAATTACGACGCCTTCGCCGGCATCAACGCCGCGGGCTTTTCGGATCCGGAGGGGCAGGGCAACGGCGCCTATCCCGAAGGCATCGTCATGCAGGACGGGGAAGTGGTGTGGAACAGCTCCAAGGGCAAAAAGCACGACGTGATCGCCATCACCTGGGATGGGAAGCTCTTCCTGAAGCAGCTTTCTGACGACGAGCTGACCGCCGAAGAATATAATATCCGCGACGCGGTGGAATTCAACCCCTTCCTGATCGTCAACGGCACCGCCGCCAAGGTGGGGGTCACCGGCGTGCATCCCCGCGCCGCCATCGGCCAGACCGCCGACGGGAAGTTCCTTCTGCTCATCATCGACGGCCGCTCGGCCAAGAGCGCCGGCGCCACCCAGAAGGACGTGATCGAGATCATGCTGGATTACGGCGCGGTGAACTGCGCGAATCTGGACGGCGGATCCTCGGCCACCATGGTGTTCCAGGGAAAGCTGATCAACAAGCCCAGCTCCATCAGCGAGATGAGAAGCATCGCCACCTCCTTCGTGGTATTGGATCCCGTGAAGCTCCTGGAAAAGGAGCGGGGAAGCACGGTCGAATGAATGGTTTGTTTATTGGAATGAAGCGGCTTTCAGGCCGCCCGGAAAGGAAGAGAAGATAACTATGCCCAACGTATTCGTCACAGGAGCCAGCGGCACCATCGGACACGGCATCGCCCTGGAATACGCCCGCCGGGGGTACGACGTGGCGGTGCACTACAACCGCACGGCGGAACCGGCCGTGAAGCTTGCGGAGGAGATCCGCGCCATGGGGAGAAAAGCCGTTCTGATCAAGGGCGACATCTCCTCGGTGGAGGAGATCGGGCGGATGTTCCGGGAATTCGAGGAACAGCTCGGAGAAGTGGACGTGATGGTCTGCAACGCCGGGGTCACCGTGATCTTCCCCCTGCTCGAGGCCAATGAAAAGCTCTTCGACCGGGTGGTGGACACCGATTTCAAGGGGACCTTCTTCTGCACCTCCTTCGCCGCGAAGAACATGATCGCCCACAAGGTCAAGGGCACCGTGATCGTCATCTCCTCCAACCACGACAAGGGCTGCTGGATGAATTTCGCGGCCTACGCCTCGGTGAAGGCGGGGCTGGATAAATTCGTGATGAACGCCGCCATGGAGCTGGCCCCCCACGGCATCCGCGTGGTGGGCATCGCCCCGGGCTACACCGCCACCGAGGAGGCCAACCGGACCCATGTGGCCTTCGGCATCGAGGATACCTCCTATTACGACGGAGTCACCTCCTGCATCCCCCTGAAGAGATTCGGCACCGCCACCGAGGTGGGAAAGCTCGCTTACTTCCTCTCTTCGGAGGACGCGGGGTATATCACCGGCACCACCGTCACCTGCGACGGCGGCGCGCTTCTGCCCGCGCTCACCGGCAAATGGAAGCTGATGAAGGGGGCCGATCCCCTCGATCCCACTCTGGACGAATGGCCGGACAAGCTGAACGACCCCAACGCCCGCCGGAAAAAGAAACAACAAATATAAAATAAAAAACGAAAAGGAGTAATCGACATGAAACTCGGCGTACTCACCAACCTCCTGGCCGACCGCCCCTTCAAGGACGCGGTGGCGTACCTCAAGTCCCTGGGCGTCGAAGCGCTGGAGATCGGCTGCGGCGGATATCCCGGAAAGGCCCACTGCGATCCCGAGATCCTGCTCAACGACGACGAAAAGCTTGCGGAATTCAAGAAGATCATCGCCGACGCCGGCATGGTCATCGACGCGCTTTCGGCCCACGGCAACCCCGTCCACCCCAACAAGGAGATCGCCGCCTCCTTCCACAAGGATTTTGAAAACTGCGTCCTTCTGGCCGAAAAGCTCGGCGTGAAGACCGTGGTCACCTTCTCGGGCTGCCCCGGCGACAGCGCCCGCTCCAAGTATCCCAACTGGGTCACCTGCCCCTGGCCGGAGGATTATCTCGCCATCCTCGACTGGCAGTGGAAAAAGGTCCTGATCCCCTATTGGAAGAAGACCGCGAAGTTCGCCTCCGAACACGGCATTGAGAAGATCGCCTTCGAGATGCATCCGGGCTTCTGCGTCTACAACCCCGAGACCCTTCTGAAGCTGCGCAAGGCCGTCGGCCCCATCATCACCGCCAACTTCGATCCCTCCCATCTCTACTGGCAGGGCATCGATCCCGTGGCCGCCATCCGCGAGCTTTCGGGCTGCATCGGCCACTTCCACGCCAAGGATACCCGCATCGAGCCCTACAACACCGCGAAGTTCGGCGTTCTGGACACCAAGCCCTACACCGACGAGGTGAACCGCTCCTGGATCTTCCGCTCGGTGGGCTACGGTCACGACCGTCAGACGTGGTGCGACATGATGAGCCAGCTGGTCCTTTCGGGCTACGAGGGCGCCATCTGCATCGAGCATGAGGACAGCCTCATGTCCCCGGAGGAGGGGCTTGAAAAGGCCGTCGACTTCCTCAAGGACGTCATCATCAAGAGCGACAAGCCCAAGACCATCTCCTGGGCCTGACGGGATACGCGTTTCCCGAAGCGCATACCGCCGCCGCTTCCCCCGAAAAGAGGGAAGCGGCGGGTTTCTTTCAAAAAATCTCCGAAAGAGGAGTGGAAAGCGGCGGCGGAGTGTGATATACTAAACATACTATCTATGGACAGATGATCCCGCTCCCCTAAAACCGCCCGGAAAGCCTTTCCGCGGTGTGAACTGAAAGAGAGGTATCGGCCATGAAGCTTCCCACCAAACGGATCATTTTCGTCGGGTTCGCGTTCTTTCTGATCTGCACCTTCTGGCAGGCCTACGACACCATCATCCCCAAGATCCTCACCGATAAATTCGGCATGTCCCAGTCGCTTTCGGGGATCATCATGGCTCTTGACAACGTCCTGGCGCTTTTCATGCTGCCCCTGTTCGGCGCGATCAGCGACCGGACGAAGCACCGCCTGGGCAAAAGAACGCCCTACATCCTGATCGGCACCGTCGTGGCCGCCGTGTTTCTGATCGTCCTGACCTTCGCCGACAACGCCCAGCTTCACAACATCGCGAAGGTGGCGGCGGTGGACGACGAGGAGGCCCTGACCGAGCTTTATAACCACGAATACCGCACCGATCTGATGACCCCGGACGGCGAGACCTTCACCCTCCGTGAAAAATTCACCCGGGAGGAATTCGTCTCCATCCGCACCGAGCGGAACGGGAAGACCGATCCCTATTACGTGAATTACGTGGTCCCGGCCCGCCAGGCCTACGCCCGCGAGGTCACTGAGGACGATCCCGCCCCGCTGATCGTGTTCATCGCGCTCTTGCTTGTGATCCTGATCGCCATGGCGACCTTCCGGTCCCCGGCGGTGGCGCTGATGCCCGACGTGACGCCGAAGCCGCTGCGGTCCCAGGCCAACGCCGTGATCAACCTGATGGGAACGGCGGGCGGCATCCTGGTGCTCGGGATGGGCATCGTCTTCAAGACCGGCGCCGATAAAAACGCCCTGATGAGCTACACCCCCTTCTTCGCGGTGGTGGCCGGGGTGATGATCCTCGCGCTTCTGATCTTCCTCTGGCAGGTGAAGGAGCCGAAGCTTGTGGAAAAGGCGGAGGAGGAAAGCCGCGCCCTCGGCATCGACGAAGACGGGGAGAGCGAAGAGGGAAAGCGGAAGCTTTCCCGGGGAGAGCGGATCTCGCTTCTCTTCCTGCTCCTGTCGGTGGTGCTCTGGTTCATGGGCTACAACGCCGTGACCAGCAAGTATTCGGTCTACGCCGGAAAGGT
>CACYBP010000057.1 GCA_902772625.1 Oscillospiraceae bacterium | reverse complement strand
CTGCGGTCTTCGGAAGGGAAGTGCTTTGCGGAGATTATGATCGATTCCTATCTGGCGCTTCCCGGAGCGGACGCCGATCCGGAGACGGCGTCGGACTATTTCGCCGGTGTGAGAAGGATCCGGGGCCTTGAAGAGCGGGAAGCCGGGCTGATCCGTCCGCTTCTCGCCCTTCGGCTGATGGAAGAACTCTTTGAAAAAAGACGGGAGGAGCGCGCCGTGAAGGGGCTTCGCACGCTTCTGTCGGCCGCGTGGGACGACGTGGAGGAAAGGCTCTCCGACGTGGACGAGGCGCTTCGTGAGGATATGCTCTATCCCGGGATGGACGTCGCGTCCCGGAAAGCGTGGCGCAGAAGGATCGAAAAACGGGCCTCACTTCACAGAACGAGCGAAAAGGAGGAAGCCCTTTTCCTTCTTCACAGATCCAGGGAGGAGGGAAAGAGCCTCGCTCTGCTCCTGTTTCCTGATTACGGAAAGACGGCTGGGCTCTGGCCGCTTCTCTTTCTGCTTCCGTGGCTTTTTGCGTCGATGCTGGCGGGGTTGATTTACACGGAAACCGGCTTTCTCCTTTCGGCGCTGGCCTGGCCGATGTTATATGAGCTCTTTGCCGGGAAAACGCCGGGGCTTCTGCTGTCGGGAAGGGAAGAAAGACCGCTCTTCGGCATGGATTTCAGTAAGGGGATCCCGGAATCCGAGAAGACCCTGACGGTGATTACCGGACTTTGCAAGGACGAGGAGGACGCGAAAAAGCTGATCGCCGATCTGGAGGAGCGTTGGCTTGCCGAAGGGCGGGACCCGAAGCTTCCCTTCGGACTGCTTCTGGACAGACCGGATACGGCGTCTCCCGACCCGGAGGAGGAAAAAGAAGTGGAGAACCTGCTCAGACGGGGTCTCAAAGAATTGAAAGAGAAGTATCATACGCCGTTCTACGGCTTTCTCCGAAAGAGGGTCTACGCGCCGCGTGACGGGATCTACCGGGGAAAGGAGAGAAAGCGCGGCGCGCTCCTCTCGCTCCTCTCCGCTCTTCGCCGGGGAGAGGGGATGGAGGGAGACCTTACGGGAGAGCCGCTTCGGGGCTTTCAAAATCTGGTGACGCTGGACCGTGATACCCGTCCCTGGCCGGGAAGCGTGAGAAGGCTTGTGGAAAAGGCGGCGCATCCGCTGAACGCTCCGGTGATCCGGAAGGGGCGCGTAGAGAGGGGATACGCGGTGATCTCTCCGCTTCTCCGGCCGTCGCCTTCTGCCGGGGAGGAAACTTTTTTCGGGGAGATCGTTTCGGCGGGATGCGGGATCGACCTTTACGGCGGGCAGGATCGAGATCTGCTCTTCTCCCTGACCGGGCGCGGGACCTATCCCGGAAAGGGCCTTCTCAGAATCGACGCCGCGGCCGCGCTTCTCCCCGGAGCGTTCCCGGAGGGAAAGATCCTGTCGCACGACGTCCCGGAAGGCGGCCTTCTCGGCACGGCAGTTGCGCGCGACGCGGCGTTTTTTGAAGAGGAGCCGCGCACGGCGGCGTCATATTGGACGAGACTCTGCCGCTGGACGAGAGGGGATACGCAGAATCTTTCGCTGCTGTTCCCGCACAGTCACGGGGCGTGGAACGCCTGGCTCATCACCGAAAATCTCCGCAGGATTTTTCTGAAGCCCGTGATCCTTCTTTCGCTGATCGCCGGAGCTGCGGGGGGAAAGGCGCTGTTTCTGATCCTTCCCGCCTCGCTTCTTCTCCGGCCGCTTCTTGAGAAGGCCTTCGCCGTTGCTCTACACGGAGGAGAATACCTGGAAAGAAACCTGACGGCGAGAGTTTCGGATCTGGAAAGAAGCGCTCTTGCCTCGCTCTTATCTCTGGTATTTCTGCCTTATGAGACCGTTCTTCTTCTGGGAGCCTTTCTCCGTGCGGGGTTCAGACTTCTGATCTCCGGGAAAAAGCTTCTGGAGTGGTCGCCCTTCGGAGGCGGCGACTGGACGCTTCGGAAATACGCGGCAAGGCTTCTACCGCCCGCTCTGGCGGCGGGGCTTTTCTGCCCGGCGCTTCTCCCTGTATGGCTGCCGGGATTTGCGGCCGCGTTCTTCCTTTCGCGAAGGGAGAGGGAAAAACCGGTCAGCGTGAGGGACGCCTCTTATCTCAAATGGCGCACGGCCGACCTGATGGAGCTTTATAAAAAGCTCTGCCGGGCGGAGTGGGGATATCTTCCGGCCGACAATCTGCAGCTTTATCCCTATAAAGGCGTCGCGAAGATCACTTCTCCGACGGATATGGGCATGACGCTGCTCGCGTTCATCGCCTTCGACGATCTGGGCCTTCCCGGAGCGGACGAATTCCTGAAGCTCGGCGGCGAGATGCTCCGGACCATGGAGACCCTTCAAAAGAAGTGGGGACTCTTCTACAACTGGTACGCGCTTCCTTCTTTCGATCCGGCTCCGCCGCGTCTTCTGTCCAGTGTGGATTCCGGGAACCTTGCCGCGTCGCTTCTGACCGCCGCCGTGGCCTTCCGGGAGAAGGGCTATCCCGAATACGCAGGTTCGGCTGAGAATATGGCCCTGGCGATGGAGCTTGAAAGGCTTTACGACCGATCCGACAGACTGTTTTCGGTGGGATATGACGCCGACCGGGAAGAGCTTCTTGAAAACCGCTATGATCTCTATCAGAGCGAAGCCCGCATCCTGTCGTTCCTCGCTGTAGCCCTGGGACGGGTGCCCATAGAGCATTGGGAAAGACTCGGGCGTCCGGTGAGGCGCTTTCGCGGATACGCGGGGCTTGCAAGCTGGTCGGGCACCATGTTCGAATCGCTTCTGCCGGAGCTGTTTCTGCCCGCTCCCCGCGGCACGCTGGCCGGAGAAGGGGGAAGCTTCGCCGTTCTGATGCAGAAGCTTTCAGGCGACAGGAGGGGCAGACCCTGGGGCGTTTCAGAAAGCTGTTTTTACGCTTTTGACGGGGCGTTTTCCTACCGGTACAAGGCGCACGGCGCTTCGTCGCTCTCTCTTGCGCCGAGAAGGACGGGAGAGTACGTGATCGCTCCGTATGCCGCCTTCCTGGCGCTGGGGAAGGAAGAGAGCGCCGTGAGGAATCTCAGGTATATCGAGGAATTGGGAGGAGTCGGGCGCTTTGGCTTTTACGAGGCGCTGGATGCTTCGGATCCGGAAAGGATCCGCCCGGTACGCGCCTATATGTCGCATCACGCCGGAATGCTGGCCGCGGCGGCGGACGAGTATCTCTCGCACGGCGTCATGAAGCGGCGATTCTTTTCAAGGCCCGAGATCAGGGCCTTCCGGCCGCTTTTGTGGGAAACGGCGCGTCACGGACCCGCGGCGGAGGAGACGATGGGCGAGGCGCCTCCAGGTTCCCTCGGAGAAGGCAGCGGGACGCGATGGCTCAAGGAGCCGGGAAAGGCGGGAGAGGAAAAACTGTGCCTTTCCGACGGCAGGACCGACCTCGTTCTCTCGGGAGACGGCCGGATCGAGTCCTCCGATCCTTTGTGGAACGGTCTCGCCCTGTACTTTAGGGACGGGGAACGCAGAACGGGGATGCAGGCCTACCCTTATTACGACGGGGAGGAGAGGGAAACGATCTTCACGAAGGACGGGGCACTTTTCGGTCTGCGCCGGAGGAAATTCTCTCTGGAGGCGGTGATCGGCGGACGAGAGCGCCTGCAGGTGACCTTTACGCTGTTCTCCGAAGGAAAGCTCCTTTCAGGGATCGCGGTCGGCCTGATCCGGGAAACGGGAGAGCGGATCGAAACGCTTCTCACGCCGGATCGCGACGGGATCGCCCGGGCGAGCCTTACGCCGGGCGAGGCAAAATAGTCTTTGCATTATTGGGAAAATGTGGTATAATACTCTTAATTGTTCTTTCTGTCGCGGCGGGGACGTCTGTTTTTCCCTGCCGCGGAGAGAAGAACGTACAGGAGAAGGTCCGTTTTTTCGGATTGCGCCGCGCTTTCCGCAGCGTGTCTCCCTTCCCGCCGGGCACGGCGAAGATTGAAGGAGGAGATTTCCTTTGAGCCACGTGGTATTTCCCAAGCTGGGACTGGATCTGATCATGAATCGGACAGCCTTCAGCATTTTCGGCAAAGACATATACTGGTACGGCATCATCATCGCGGTCGGCTTTGCCATCGCCTTCCTTTATGCGCTGTTCCAGGCGAAAAATTTCGGCCTGACCGGTGATCAGGTGGTAGACTACGTGCTTTGGGGCACGATCTTCGCCATCATCGGCGCAAGGCTCTATTACGTTCTGTTCAGTTTTGAAAGCTACAAAGACGATCTTCTCTCGATCTTTTATATCTGGGAAGGCGGCATTGCGATCTACGGCGCGGTGATCGGCGCCTTCGTCACGGGCTTCGTGATCTCAAAGATCAAAAAGCTGAATTGCTATAAGATCTACGATCTGGCGGCCATCGGCTTCCTGATCGGCCAGATCGTGGGCCGCTGGGGCAATTTCGTGAACGCCGAGGCCTACGGAAAAGCCTTTGCTTCGCAGAACGTGGCTGATCTGCCCTTCTGGGCCATGGGGATCGGATACCCCAACGTGGTGTACGTGCACCCGATCTTTCTTTACGAATCGCTTTGGAACCTCCTGGGTCTGGTTTTGATCTTCCTGGTAATCAAGCCGCGTATTTCTTTCGGCGGCGAGATACTGGTCTTTTACGTGGGGTGGTACGGCTTCGGCCGTTTCTTCACCGAGGGCCTTCGCGGGGGAGACGAGCTCTATTTCTTCTCCACAAAGATCCGCGTTTCACAGATGCTCAGCGTGATCCTGTTTGTTCTAAGCGTGGCGATCTTCCTCTGGAAGTTCACGCATAAGGAAAAAACGGGTCCGCTCGGCTTCTCCAAGGTGACCGTGTTCAAGAAGGGGACCACCATGATCCGCAAGGTGCCCTATCTCTATCCCGAACCGGATACCGGCGAAGCCGGGACGGATGAAACCGGGAACGAAGACGCAGAGGACGCGGATCCTTCAGCGGAAGACGATGAGCCGCAGGACGGTTTGACGGATAACGGCGATGAAACCGCATCGGAGGAGATGGCGGCAGAATCCGAAGAGGATCGGCCGGAAGACGAGGAGGACCCCGGGGAGAAAAGCGAATGAGTGAAAGAATGGACGGCAAAGCCCTGGCTGCCAAAATCAAAAAAGAGATCGCACTGTGCGCTGAAAAGCGCGCCGCGGAAGGGAAGGCAAGACCCTGTCTGGCCGTGATCCTGGTGGGGGAGGACCCTGCCTCGGCGGTTTACGTGCGCAACAAAGAAAAGGACTGCGTCGAATGCGGTATTGAAAGCCGGCCGTATAAGCTTCCGGCCGATTACGGGGAAGAGGCGCTTCTTTCCCTGATTGACAGGCTCAACGACGACCCCGCGGTTCACGGGATCCTCGTACAGCTGCCGCTTCCGAAAAGATATGACCAGCGGCGCGTGATCGAACGTATCTCTCCCGACAAGGACGTGGACGCCTTTCATCCGGTCAACGTCGGCAGGATGACGATAGGAGAGAAGGGGTTCCTTCCCTGCACGCCAGCCGGGATCCTGGAGCTTCTGGACGAATACGGGATCGACCCTGCCGGAAAAAACTGCGTGGTGGTGGGAAGATCCAATATCGTGGGAAAGCCGATGGCGCTTCTGCTCCTGCGCCGCAACGGCACGGTGACGGTGGCGCATTCCAAAACGCGGGATCTTGCGGATATCACCCGAAGGGCCGATATTCTGGTTTCCGCGGTGGGAAAAGCCGGATTCATCCGGGCCGATATGGTGAAGCCCGGCGCCGTGATCGTGGACGTTGGCATGAACCGGAACGAAGAGGGCAAGCTGTGCGGAGACGTGGATTTTGCCGCGTGCGAGCCTTTGGCTTCCTATATCACACCGGTTCCGGGAGGAGTCGGGCCGATGACCCGGGCGATCCTGATGAAAAATACCCTATATGCGGCCGAACTGAAGGAGAATATCGGGTAAACTGACGGAAAACGCCGAAATCAAAAAAAGCACTTGACAAATCGGACGTTATCCTTTATAATGTACAAGTCGTCTGAAGAGGACGGCTTGACACGGCGGAATAGCTCAGTTGGCTAGAGCACTCGGTTCATACCCGAGGTGTCGTAGGTTCAAGTCCCACTTCCGCTACCATTAACATAT
>CACYBP010000056.1 GCA_902772625.1 Oscillospiraceae bacterium | reverse complement strand
TGGCTGGAGGACGGAGAGGGGACGAGATATCCCCTTTCCCACTTTGAAAACACCGTGGGCCGGGCCGGAAGCGCCGACGTGACCATCCCGGATCCCCTGGCTGCGCCGACCCACGCCGTCCTGATCCGGTCGGGGAAGGGCGTGTGGCGGCTTCGTCCGCTCCGGGCGAAGAACGCCGTGTTCCTGAACGGGGAACAGATCCGGGGACCGGTCGAGCTTATGCCGGGCGACGAGGTGACCTTTGCCGCCACCGATCTCGTCTTCCGCCCGCTGAACGAAGAGGAGGAGAGGGATCAGGCTCTGAACCGCAGGAAGCCCGGCGGCGTATGGCGCGCCTGGCTGACCCTTCTGCTTCTCACCGAGTTCCAGCTTCTGACGGCCGCCGCCCATTGGATCGCCGCGGCCGAAAAACTGGATCCGGCGATCCCGCTTGCTTTCGGGGCGCTCATCGCGGGGGAGTGGTTCTATTATTTCTTCATGCGCATCCTCCGGAGGCGGGGCTTTGAGATCGAGATCCTGGTCTTTTTCCTGACCACCGTCGGCACGTCGGTGATCGCGACGTCGGTGCCGGGGGATCTTTATAAATCCACGCTGTTCTTTGTCGCGGGGCTCGCGGCCTTTCTGATCCTGGGATGGTTTCTAAGGGATCTGGAAAGGATCCGGCACCTGCGCATCCCCCTGGCGGTGGGAGGCCTTCTGATGCTGGCGGTCAACCTTCTGATCGCGGGCAGCACCAACGGCGCGCGCAACTGGATCTCCGTCGCGGGCTTTACCCTGCAGCCCTCGGAATTCGTGAAGGTCTGCTTCGTCTTCGCCGGGGCGGCCACCCTGGACAAGCTCTTTGCCCGGAAGAATCTTTACTGGTTCGTGGCCTTTTCGGCCGCCTGCGTGGTGGCCCTGGCCCTGATGAGCGATTTCGGCACGGCGGCGGTCTTTTTCGTGGCCTATCTGGTCATCGCGTTCCTGCGCTCAGGCGACGTGGCCACCGTGATCCTCAGCCTTTCGGGGGCGGGACTCGCGGGCGTCCTGGCGGTCGCGGCGAAGCCCTATATCGCCGGAAGGTTTTCCACCTGGCTTCACGCCTGGGACTACGCCTCCTCCGGCGGGTATCAGCAGACCCGCACCATGATGGCGGCGGCCAACGGAGGCCTTTTCGGCCTCGGCGCGGGCAGCGGGAGCCTTTATAAGGTCTTCGCCGCCGACACCGATATGGTCTTCGGCATGGTGTGCGAGGAGCTGGGGCTTCTCGTGGCGCTTTCGGCGGTGGCGGCCTTCGCCATCATGGCGGCCTTCGTGATCCGCTCGGCCCGGACGGCGCGCTCCTCGTTCTACGTGATCGGGGCCTCGGGGGCTCTGGCGGTGCTGCTCTTCCAGATCGCCCTGAACGTCCTCGGCGCCTTCGACATCCTCCCCTTTACCGGGGTGACCTTTCCGTTTTTGTCCAAGGGAGGCTCCAGTCTGCTCTCCTGCTGGTGCCTGATGGCCTTCATCAAGGCCGCCGATACCCGGCAGAACGCCAGCTTCACGGTGAAGCTTCCCGCAAGCTACCGCCGGGCGGTCAGGACCCGGGAGCTGGAGGACTATATCGACGAGCAGATGAAGAAGGGAGGAAGCACGCATGCATAAGGTCAAAAACCGCACCGCGATCCTTCTTGTCCTGCTTCTGCTCCTCGCTACGGGCCTTACGGTGTATCTTGTGAGATACATCCGCCACGGGGCGGAATGGGCGTCTTATTCGGCCAACGCCGGCTACTACTCGGGGGGAGAGCTGGCGGTGGGGCGGGTGCTCGACCGGCACGGGAAGCTGCTTTCGGCTTTCCGGGACGGAAAGAGGACCTATTCCTCCGATGAGACCCTCCGGAAAGCCTCGCTCCACGCGGTGGGCGACCGGTACGGCTACATCGGCACCGGGGCCGAGAGGGTCTTCTCTTCGAAGCTGACGGGCTACGATCTCATCAACGGCGCCTATTCCCTGCGTTCGGGCGGGAACGATCTTTTCCTGACCGTGGACGCGGAGCTTCAAAAGGCGGCTTATCAGGCGATGAAGGGCCGGAAGGGCGCGGTGGCGGTGGCCGATTACGTATCGGGGGATATCCTCTGCATGGTCTCTCTGCCCACCTACGATCCCGAGGATCCGCCCGGGTCCTTCGACGGGGAAGAATACGAGGGTGTGTTCCTCAACCGGGTGCTTTCCTCCACCTATACGCCGGGCTCCACCTTCAAGCTGGTGACCGCCTACGCCATGCTGGACTCCCGGGCGGACGCCGAAGAGGAAGTTTTTACCTGCACCGGGAAATTGACGCTTCCCGGCGGCGGAGAGGTCACCTGCCCCCGGGCGCACGGAGAGGTGACCCTTTCCGACGCCCTGGCCTATTCCTGCAACTGCGCCTTCGGGCACTTCGCTCTGGAGCTCGGGGCCGATACCATGGCCGCCTACGCCGAAAAGGCGGGGCTTCTGGATGCGCTTTCCATCGACGGGGTCTCCACGGCGAAGGGAAAGTACCGGAAAGCCGAAAACGAAAGCGATCTTGCCTGGTCTGGCATCGGACAGGACAAGGATCTCGTCAATCCCGCCTGCATGCTCCGGTTCGTCTCGATCATCGCGAACGGGGGCAAAGCCCCGAAGCTGCGCCTGATCCAGAGCGTGCATTCCCCGGTGGGCTTCCCCCTGGGCGCCTACAATCTTCCCTGGTCCAAAAGGGTCATCTCTGCCCGCGTGGCGGAGACTCTGAAGGAGATGATGGTGAACGACGTGGAAAAGGTCTACGGGAGTGAAAACTTCCCCGGTCTTTCGGTCGCGGCCAAATCGGGTACCGCCGAGGTCGGCGGCGGCAAGGAGCCTCACGCCCTTTTCACCGGCTTCCTCACCGACCCGGAGACGCCCTACGCTTTCTTCGTGATCGTGGAAAACGGCGGCCGCGGCAGCACCGTGGCCGGAGAGGTGGCCAACGCCGTCCTTCAGGCGGCGGTGGCGAAAAAGCCGTAAGTCTCCGGCGAAAAAGCGCGAAACCGGTCTAAAAGCCGATCACCCCCGCATATGAGAAGGCGGGGGTGATTTTTTGCTTTCGTTATTGGCGTCTCTGATCCTCGGAGGCTTTTTCCCCGGACTCGGTCTGGGACGGGAATCGGGCTTTCCCAAGCCCCTTTCGCCCGCGGAGGAGCGGGAGGCGGTGGAGAGGATGCGAGGGGGAGACGAGGACGCGCGCAATCTTCTGGTGGTGCACAACCTGCGGCTGGTGGCGCACGTGGTGAAAAAGTACTACGCGGCCTCGGGCGACCCGGACGATCTTCTGTCCATCGGCACCATCGGTCTGATCAAGGCGGTGGACTCCTTCGATCCGGCCAAGAACAGCCGCCTGGCCACCTTTGCGGCGCGCTGTATCGAAAACGAGATCTTCATGCACTTCCGCGCGGAGCGCCGCCGCGGCGCGGAGATCAGCCTTCAGGATGCGGTGGACACCGACAAGGACGGCAACGTGCTGGAGATCCTGGATACCCTCGGCGAGGAGGAGGACTTCTCTGACAGGGTCGGCGTGCGGGAGGAGATCGCGATCCTGGAAGGAAAGATCGACGAGCTTCTTTCGGGGCGGGAAAAATTCATCCTGGTGCGCCGGTACGGCCTGCGGGGGCATGAAGCCATGACCCAGAGGGAGATCGCGTCGCTTCTCCACATCTCCCGCAGCTACGTCTCCCGGATCGAAAAGGGAGCGCTTGCAAAGCTCCGGGAGGCCCTGGAGGAGGGGAGAAGAGTGTGAAAAACCCCGGAGGGACGGCGTCCCTCCGGGGAAGCTTTTATGGGAAACAGGAGAAAAAGCGCGCGGATCACTTTTTTTCCTCCGGGGGATCGGAGGACAAAAGCCGCTCGGCATAAAGCCGTTCGGTGTTCGCGTCCACCGCGAACATCAGGGCGGCAAGGATCGGAAAGCTCCATTTCCCGTCCCCTGTATTCTTCAGGGAGGGACCGGCGTCTTCAAGCTGTTTTTCGGCCCGGGGAAAGCTTTCCCGGGCAAACGAGACGAACCGGTCGTAAAGGCTTTCAAGAGGCATCACGGTCAGCCCGTCCCGGATCAGCCCGCCCACCGTCAGTACCGGCAGGACCTGCTTGAGCACCGAGACCATGAAAAGGCACGCCAGATGCTCCCGCCCGTACCGCTTTTTCACCGGCGGCGGCAGAACGCGCATCTTCACGTAATTGTTGATCATGGAGGGGGTAAGCCCCCGCTCGTCCGGAACGAGCCCCGAAAGACACGAGGCGGCGAGGGTGATCACCTGATCCATATAAAGCTCCATGCCGGGAAGCTCCCGGTAAAAGGGAAGACGGCAGGGCTCGCGGGGCGCTCCGGCCTTGGAGGTCTCGGACATGAGGGGCTCCTTTCAGGGCTCGGCGCGGCCCTTGTTCTTCAGGAGGCGCTCCTTGATCTCCCAGAGCTTCGGACTGAGGTCCACGTAGAAGATGTGGGGATTGTGGAGCCTTTTGACCTCGCTCCAGAGAAGCGAGATCTCTTTTTCGCAATAGGCGCGGATCTCCTTGACCGGGGGAAGCTTATAGACCAGCTTCCCGCCCTTATAGATGGGCACGAGAAGCTCGCGCGCGGTGAAATCCTCCAGCTTTTTGGTTTTCCAGGTGTAGGCCGGGTGGAAGATGGTATACGGTCCGTCCTTCGGGTCGATGACCTCGTCGGGAAGGGTCAGAACGTCGGCCACGGCCTCCCCGTCGGCGCCGTAAAGCCGCCAGACCTTCTTGAAGCCGGGGTTGGTGATCTTCGTGACGTTTTCAGAAAGCTTGATCTTGGGGATGATCTTCCCGTTTTCGTCCTCCACCGCCACCAGCTTGTAGACGCCGCCGAACACCGGCTCGCTCCTGGAGGTGATCAGCCTTTCGCCCACGCCGAAGGAATCGATGCACGCGCCCTGGTTCAGAACGTCGCGGATCAGATATTCGTCCAGCGAGTTGGAAATCACGATCTTCGCGTCGGGGAAGCCCTCCTCGTCCAGGACCTTGCGCACCTTTTTGGTGAGGTAGGCGATGTCGCCCGAGTCGATCCGGATCCCAAGCGGGCGGTTCCCGGTGGGAAGCACCACCTCGCGGAAGGCGCGGATGGCGTTGGGAAGACCGCTTCCCAGAACGTCGTAGGTGTCGATCAGAAGCAGGCAGGAATCGGGGTAGGTCCGGGCGTAGGCGGCGAAGGCCTCGTACTCGGT
Organism: Oscillospiraceae bacterium; assembly: GCA_902772625.1. Classification (GTDB taxonomy): domain Bacteria; phylum Bacillota; class Clostridia; order Oscillospirales; family QAMX01; genus RUG11797. The sequence goes on along the minus strand of CACYBP010000056.1, from coordinate 8,458 downwards.
GGGGAACAGCTGCACCCAGGAATGGGCCATGGTGCCCGAGGCGGGCACGCCGAAGGCGCGGTCGGTGATGGCGCAGGAGGTGGAGGCGCATCCGCCGATGTAGGCGGCGCGGGCGCCGTAGATCGCGGCGCTGTAGCTGTGGGCGCGGCGCGCGCCGAATTCGGCCACGGGGCGGCCCTTGGCGGCGCGGACGATGCGGTTCGCCTTGGTGGCGATGAGAGACTGGTGGTTGATGGTGAGCAGGAGCATGGTCTCCAGAAGCTGGGCCTCCAGCACCGGTCCCCGGACCGTGACGATGGGTTCGCCGGGGAAGATGGCGCTGCCCTCGGGCATGGCCCACACGTCGCAGGTGAAGCGGAAATGCCGCAGATACTCCAGAAACTCCTTGGAGAAGAGGTTTTTGGAGGAGAGATAGGCGATATCCTCGTCGGTGAAGCGGAGATTTTCGATATAGGAGATCACCTGCTCCAGTCCGGCGAAGATGGCGAAGCCCCCGTCGTCGGGCACGCGGCGGAAGAACATGTCGAAATAGGCGATGCGGTTCCCCACGCCGTTCTCGAAATAGCCGTTCATCATGGTCATTTCGTAGTAATCGCACAGCATCGTGAGATTGATGCCGGAGAAAAGCGGATCCATACTCTAAAAAACTCCTTTCGTACTGCGGGAAGAAAAGACGGGAAAGACCGTCAGGAAAGCATCGGAATCACCGTCAGGAACCAGGAAAGGGTCAGAAGCCCTGCGATGATCAGGGTCATCACCGCCAGGGTCGTGCGGGTGGAGGACATGCCGTTCTGATTGCGGTAGGTCCTGCGGGCAAAGCCCTGGGCCACCCGGCTCACCAGAAGCATCACCACCACCCCGATCACCCCTTCCAGGGTGAAGACGATCATGGGAAAGCTGGTCTTGGCCACGTTGATGGTGGGAAGACCCATGCTGTCATATTTGACCGGAAGGAAGTCCGGCAGCACCGGAAAAAGGATCAGATAGGCCAGGACCGGCACCAGGGCGGTCACGCCGGCCAGAATGTAGATCACTCTCTGGGCAAGGGTATGCCGTCTTTCGCCCTTTTCCTTTGCTTTCGTTTGCTCTTCTTTCGTTTCCTCCGGTTTGTTGTTCGGTTCCATCATATCCCCTCCTTTGGGAAAGGCCGGGATCATTTCATGCGGAAATCAAGATTCTTGGGCAGGGGATTGGTCTGTTTGATCCAATCCAGGAAGGAGGAGGTGACCTTGACGTTCCGCTCCTTGGCGGCCTTCAGCGCGACGTAATAATACCACAGCTCGGAGATCAGCACCTCGCCCTCGCGCACGTTGACGAAGGTGCGGTCGAAGAATCCGCTTTCACACAGCGAGAGATCGCCCAGGGCGAGAGAAGCGGACACCGCGCTTATCATAACACGCTCGTCGTCCTTGTATGCGTCGGGAAGAGACTTAAACACCTCGAAGGCCTTGGCGTGCTTTTTCTGGGTCACCAGAAGCTTCAGGTACTCCTGGGCGAAGCCCACGTCGGGGAAGCCCAGGGCGTAAGCCCGGTCGTAATACGCCTCGGCGGCCGCCTGATCCTCGGTGAGCACCGCCAGGGCCCGCAGAGCCCACACGTTCGGCTTTTCCTCCACCGAACGGCTGAAGGCGCGCACGGCCTCTTCCCGGTCGGGGATCTCGGCGGCGATCACGCCGAGATGATAGTATTTCTGCCAGCTGGCCGGAGAAGCCTCCAGGGCCTTTTTCGTCCGGGCGTCCAGAAGATAGGAGGCCGGATCGGCGTCGGGAAGGCTTCCGCCCTCCAGAAGCGAAAGCCAGTAGCGCTGCTCTTCCTTCATGGACTCCTCCGGGAAGAGGAAGCCCTTCGGAACGTCACGGTCTTCTTTCCGGCGCATCCGGGTTTCCAGAGCGCCCCAGCCCGAGCCCATGTGCAGGATCTTTTCGGGGGCGAGTTCGGCAAAGGCCGCGTATTTCCGGTGCAGGCCGTAAAGCTTCGCCGGGGAGATCCGGGCCCGGAGCTCGCCGTCCAGATAGCCGCAGGCGGCCTTCCAGTCGCGGTCGTGGAGCTTTTCGGGGTCGCCGGTGAGTCCGCCGAAGGCGGTGGTGAAATCCCAGGAGGTGTTCCCGGGCATCGTCAGGCCGTGTCTCTGGGACCGGCCGATGCCGGCCTGGATCTCGATATAGGAGCCGCCGCCCTCTTCCGAAAGAAATTCCTTCCACCGCCATCCGCCGGGACGGTCGCCCCAGCAGAAGATCTTGCGGTAATGGAGAAGCGAGGTGGATTTTTCAAAGGTCACGTTCCCGTTTTCGTAGGCGGCCGCCTCCCAGGGGGTCTTCACCTCCGGGGGCACCTGGATGAAGAAGTCGTTGGACTGCTTCAGGTTCAGGGGATAAGAGTAATCCTTGGTGCCGAATTCGGGGAAGAAGGGCATTTCGCCCATGGCGTTCACCCCGGAGGAGGGGCGGGTGTACATGGCGCGGCTTCCCGAAAGCAGGACTCTGGTGGAGGCGTCCTCCGGCACGGCGGTGGTGGACCACCAGTACATCGGAGTCTCCTCCGGGCTGTCGTTGACGATGCGGATATAGACCATCAGCTCGCGGCTTTCGTCCGGAAGATGAAAGTCCACCTGCCAGAAGAGCTTCTTCTGCCGCTCGAATTCGTAAAGGCGCAGGAATTCCTCGTTCGGATAGCCTCTGACCACCGCGGCGAACAGGGGGGAGCAGGTGGTGAAGGTGTGGCCCAGCTGGCTGACGTTCCATTCCACGCCGCCCGAAAGCCAGGCGTCCCGGATGGCGAGGTTGGCGGGCTGGATCACGGGGTTCGCGAACAGGAGCTCCCGCTCCTCGTCTTTGGAATAGAGCGAATACAGCCTTCCCCCGAAATCCGGGAGGATCGTGGCGCGCAGATGGCCGTTTTCCATCACGATGGCCTTGATCGGGCGTTTGGTGCGGTTCCGGTCGTACCGGTCCTGCATCAGATAGGGAAGCACGCGGGTGGCGCCGTTTTTGCCGAGCATCCGGGCTTCCTCCGCACTGAAGGTGTCGTCATAGGGGATGTGGAGATCGGGATCCTTTGCCCGGAAAACGGGCAGGGGATTTTCTCCGCCGAGATTGGCGGAGGGAAGAAGGATATCGGTATATCGGATCTGCATCTTCATCACTCTTTCTTCCGGTGACCGGAAACTCTGTTGGCTCTTCTTCAGTATACACGATTCCCCGGAAAAAGACAAGTTCCGACCGAAAAAAGTGTGGACCGGGGGCGAAGGAAATAGGCTCTTTACTTCTTCCCGAACTTCTGGTATGATATAGGGGTACGAAGCGCCGATATCCAGGGGCATTTCCGGCGCCGTGAAAGGTTTAGTGAAACGACATGAGTGAAAATGCGATCAGAAAAAATCAGCTCCGGGCAGAGCTTGACCGGAACGGCGTCATGCTGGACGAGGGGTACGTCGCACGCGCCAAGGAACTTTATAACGCCGCGGCGGAGGCCAGCCGTCTGACCGAAGCCAACCCGGATATCCCCACCGCCGAGGTGGAGGCCGATATGGAAAAGGCCGAAAAGTGCCGTCCTCCCCGCCGCACGGCGGTCAAGATCGTGATCCTGGCCTTCTTTATCCTGGGCGTGATGGCCCTGCTTCTGCCGCTGGATCCCTTTGCCTCCCGGCTTCCCATCACGGGGGCGTTTTTCGGGATCGGCGGGATCGTGCTCTTCTCCTATCTGCTCGGTGCGGACAAGCGCAACGAAAAAAGCTTTGCTTATCGCGAGATCCTGAAGAAGTACGGCGTCGCCTCCGACGAGGACATCCCCATGGTGATCAGCCAGAGACGCATGCAGAAAAAAGAAGCCGGAGAGGCCTATGAAAAGCTTCTCGCCTTCGTCCGCTACGCCTCTCCCGAGGTGAATAGCCCCGCCGACTGCGATCAGACCATCCGCGCGGTGGAGGCCATGGTGAAGGAGTACAGAAGTCTTTGAACCTCCCGGTGATCCTCAGGGCGCGGCGCGCGATCGGCAAGCTCACGCCGATCCCGGCCGATTGCGGGAGGCTGTGCGGCGCGCGGTGCTGTCACGGCGGGAAAAACGACGGCGTCCTGCTCCTGCCCGGGGAGGAAAAGCTGCTTTTCCTCTCGCCCGGTCTTGAAAAGGGAAAAAGCGAAAACGGGAGAAGCTACGCCTTCTGCCGCGGAAAATGCGTCCGCCGGTTCCGGCCGTTTCTCTGCCGGATCTATCCTCTGGGGATCCTTCTCCGGGGAGAGCGGATCCTGGTGACAGCCGATCCCCGCGCGAAACGCACCTGCCCCCTGCTTCTTGCGCCGGAGTATCTTTCCCCCGCCTTCATCGGGGCCGTACGGCGCGCGGGGGAGATCCTGAAGGGCGATCCCGAAGGCCGCGCCTTTCTCAGGGATCTTACGAAAGAGCTTCGGGACTATCACAGATTTATCGGATGAACTGACGGCGCCCCGCCCGGGGAATGTGCGGGCGGGGCGCTTTTTCAAACCGGAAAGGAGGCTGCGAGATGGTATCCCGCGTCACGTCCATCGCGCTTTTGGGCATCGAAGGATGCCGGGTGACCTGCGAATGCGACCTTTCGGGGGGACTTCCCTCCTTCGAGGTGGTGGGGCTTCCCGACGCGGCGGTGAAGGAAAGCCGCGACCGGGTGCGCGCCGCCATCAAAAACTGCGGCTTTGATTTTCCCATGCGCCGCATCACGGTGAACCTCGCCCCGGCCGACATGCGCAAGGAGGGGCCGATCTACGATCTGGCGATCCTCCTGGCGATCCTGCGCGCCTCGGGAGAGCTGGATTCTCTGCCGGAGGACGCCTGCTTCATCGGCGAGCTTTCGCTGGGAGGGGAGCTCCGCCCGGTGTCCGGGGCGCTTCCCATGGCCGCGGCCGCGAAGGAGGCGGGTCTCAGAAGGATCTATCTCCCCTCCGACAACGCGTCCGAGGCCTCCTTTGCCGATGGGATCGAGGTGGTGGGCGTCGCGCGGGTGGAGGAGCTGATCGCCCATCTGCGCGGAGAGAAGATCCTGCTTCCCGAAAAGCCGGCGGAGCCGGAAGACGCCGACCGGGCGCTTCCCGATTTCCGCGACGTGATCGGTCAGGAAATGGCCCGTCGCGCGGTGGAGGTGGCGGCCGCGGGGCGGCACAACATCCTTCTGGTGGGGCCTCCGGGCTCGGGCAAAAGCATGATCGCCTCCCGCATCCCCTCCATCATGCCGGAGCTTTCCCGGGAGGAGGCTCTGGAATGCACGAAGATCTATTCGGTGGCGGGACTGACCGGCAAAAACCAGCCCTTTATCTCGACGCCCCCCTTCCGCGCGCCGCACCATACCATTTCCTCGGCCGGCCTTTCGGGCGGCGGGCGCGTGCCGCGCCCCGGGGAGGTGTCCCTGGCGCACAACGGGGTCCTGTTCCTGGACGAGCTTCCGGAATTCCGCAACGAGGCGCTGGAGATCCTGCGCCAGCCCATGGAAAACCGCGTGATTACCATTTCCCGCGCCGCCGGGACCCTGAGCTTTCCCTGCTCCTTCATGCTGGTGTGTGCGATGAACCCCTGCAAATGCGGCTGGTACGGGCATCCCACCCGCCCCTGCACCTGCCGGGAGGACGCCAGAAGGCAGTATCTCGCCCGGATCTCCGGCCCGCTTCTGGACCGGATCGATATGCATATCCAGGTCCCCGCCGTCAAGTATGAGGATTTCCGCGGAAAAAAGACCGGGGAAGAAAGCGCACCCATCCGGGAACGGGTGGTGCGCGCCCGGAAAATGGCGGAGGCGCGCGGCTTTGCCGCCAACGCCGAGATGGGACCCGGCGACGTGAGAAAATACTGCGAGCTGGATTCCGCGGGCAGTGCCATCCTGCAGGCGGCCTTCCTGCGCCTCGGGCTTTCGGCCCGGGCCCACGACCGGATCCTCCGGGTGGCGCGCACCGTGGCCGACCTCGCCGGAAGCGAAAGGATCGAGGCCGCGCATCTTACCGAGGCCATCGGCTACCGCTCCCGGGAGCCGGAGCTGAGATGACGGCTGAGAGAAGGAAAAGATGAAAAATGAAAGCCCGCTCCGCGCCGGTCAGGCGCGGAGCGGGCTTGCTTTTTGAGATCAGATCCCGAAGAGGAGGTCGCCGTAGGTGGGATAGGGCCAGAGGGAGGAATCCACCGCGCTTTCCAGCTCGTCCGCCGCGCGCCGGAGCTCGGCCATCACCGGCAGGACGCCGGATTTGTAGGCGAGGGCCACCGCCAGGGTGTCGCCGGAATCCTTGGGCACCTCGGCCGCGGTGCGCTCCAGGGCCGAAAGGGCCACGTAGAGCCGGTCGGTCAGCTCGGCGATCCGGAAGAGCATTTTTTCCTCCGGGCGCACCGGAAGCGTGGGCGAGACCGCCTTCATCTCGTTCACCGCCGAGGCGAGGGAATGAGCGTATTTCACCGCGGTGGGCAAGATCTCCTGCCGGGTCATTTCGATCATGGTCTTGGCTTCGATGGCCACCACTTTGGTATAGGTCTCCAGAAGGATCTCGGTGCGGGACAGGATCTCCTCCCGGGTGAACACGCCGTGCCGGGCGAAAAGCGCCACGTTTTCCTCGCTTGCGTAGTAGGGGATGGCGTCGGCGGTGGTCTTGAGGTTCAGAAGGCCGCGGGCCTTGGCCTCGGCGATCCACTTTTCGGAATAGCCGTCGCCGTCGAAAAGGATCCGGCGGTGCGCCCTGAACTCGCGGCGGATCAGCTCGTTGAGGGCTTTTTCAAAATCCTCCGCCTTTTCCAGCTCGTCGGCGTAGTGCGACAGCACGTCGGCCACGATGGTGTTCAGGATGATGTTCGGCCCGGCGATGGAGGCCGGAGCGCCCAGCGAGCGGAACTCGAACTTGTTCCCGGTGAAGGCGAAGGGGGAGGTGCGGTTGCGGTCGGTGGAATCCTTGGGGAAGCTGGGAAGGCCGTGCACGCCGATCTCCATCCGTCCCTTGTCCACGCCGTTGAAGCTTTCCTCGTTGACGATGGCGTTGACCACGCGCTCCAGCTCGTCGCCGATGAAGCAGGAGATGATGGAGGGCGGCGCCTCGCTGGCGCCCAGACGGTTGTCGTTGCCGGCGCTGGCCACCGAGATGCGCAGGAGGTCCTGATGCTCGTCCACCGCCCGGATGATGGCGGCCAGGAACAGAAGGAACTGCGCGTTTTCCCAGGGGGATTTCCCGGGATCCAGAAGATTGACGCCGTCGTCGGTGGAAAGCGACCAGTTGTTGTGCTTGCCCGAGCCATTTACCCCCGCGAAGGGCTTTTCGTGCAGAAGGCATACCAGCCCGTGCCGGTCGGCCACCTTCTTCATGATCTCCATCATGAGCTGGTTCTGATCGGCGGCGGTGTTGATGTCGGTGTAGACCGGGGCCAGTTCATGCTGGGCCGGGGCGACCTCGTTGTGCTCGGTCTTGGCGTAGATCCCCAGCTTCCAGAGCTCCAGATCCAATTCCTCCATGAAGGCGCGCACCCGGGATTTGATGGCGCCGTAGTAATGGTCGTCCAGCTGCTGCCCCTTCGGAGGAGGCGCGCCGAAAAGGGTACGGCCGCAGTAGATCAGATCTCTCCGGCGGGAATAATAGCGCTTGTCGATGAGGAAATACTCCTGCTCGGCCCCGACGGTGGGGATCACCTTTTTGACCCGGTCGTTGCCGAAAAGCCGCAGGATGCGTAAGGCCTGTCTCGATACCGCCTCGGTGGAGCGGAGCAGCGGCGTCTTTTTGTCCAGAGACGCGCCGCCGTAGGAATAAAACACCGTGGGGATGCAGAGGGTGTTGTCCTTGATAAAGGCGTGGGAGGTCGGGTCCCAGGCGGTGTAGCCCCGCGCCTCAAAGGTGGCGCGCAGGCCGCCGGAGGGGAAGGAGGAGGCGTCGGATTCGCCCTTGATCAGCTCTTTCCCGGAAAAATCCATGATGGCCCGGCCGTCCCGGCCGGGAGAGAGGAAGCTGTCGTGCTTTTCGGCGGTGAAGCCGGTCATCGGCTGGAACCAGTGGGTGAAGTGCGTGGCGCCCTTTTCCACGGCCCAGTCCTTCATGGCCGAGGCCACCGCGGTGGCCACCCGGATATCCAGATCGCCGCCGGTCTCCACGGAGCGCTTCAGGGCCTCGTACGCCTCGGCGGGCAGTCTTTCCCGCATGGCGTCCTCGCCGAAGACCATGGAGCCGAAAATATCGGGGATGTTGATCATTTCTCTCTGCCTTTCCCAATCGTCTCACTGAATGATTTCCTTCATCATAAGCGTTTTTCTCCTTTTTGTCAATTGTTATCGCCCTGAAACAGCTGATTTCGGAGGAATTGACAGGGGATCGGGCCGGGAAAGACCGCGCCTCTGCAAAAATGCACAGGAGCGCGCTTTTCCGGGGGAAAAGCTTCGTAAAATTGGCGCGTTGACAGCCGCTCCCGCCATGAAGTATAATATTTCCTGTCGGAGGAGAGGGCGCGAAAGCCCCCTTCCCGCAGCCTTTTCAAAGTC